>JAIOTH010000113.1 GCA_021106915.1 bacterium
CATTTTTTTATAAATGCTTTCATAATGACGATGACGGTTCTGTATCACATTGGAAATCTATAGTTAGAGGAAAGCCAAAGATACAGATAAAAATAAAAAATGACCATGCTATAATTAGTAAATTAAATAAACATTAATTTACAAAATCTAGCATAACATCATACAAATTTTGGTCCAACCTTAAAAAGTTGGATTTTTTCTTTAGCCGTCTAAAATATATGAGCCGTCGGATTTAATTTAATTATCTCTTATTAGGCTTAAAATAAAGAAATTTAAAAGACTCCTCTAGTCAGAGGGGTCTTTTTTACTTGTGTAAAACTTACTTGTTCAAAATTATCTTTTTTATTAAGGTCTTATTGAAAGGCGAAAATAATTGTTTATAGAAACCAAAACCCCACACAAAAATGTATGGGGAGTTGGCGAAAAGCGATTTCTGAAACCTCATTCTGAAAACAGAACTCAGTCTCAATTTGATTCTACCAAAAATTTGGTTTTTGTCAATAGGCATCTTCGGAAATTCTTTCGTTACGAAATGAATTTCTGGAAATGTCTAAGAGAATGAGCTTTGAATAGTCTAATAATTAATTTTTTATTTTCTTTGATCCTCTGGGGTTATTGAAAGTGAAAACAAAAGACAATGGACGTAAACAAAGTGATCTTAATCGGTAGATTAAGCAATGACCCAGTTTTAAAAAAATTAAAATCCGGTTCCTCTATCGTTTCTTGTGGGCTGGCAACTAATTTTTACTGGAAAGACAGAAACAAAGAAACTAAATCAAAAGTTGAATTCCATAATTTAGTTTTTTGGAGTCACTTAGCTGAAATTATGGAAAAATATTTAAAAAAAGGTGACAAAATCTATGTAGAAGGAAAATTACAAACCAGAAACTGGGAAGATAAAGATAAGTTGAAACACTATATGACAGAAGTTGTAGTTAAAGAACTAGTTATGCTAGGTGGTAGTAAAAAAGAAGAAAGTAATAAAGAATTAGCCGTAGAAGAAATAGATATTGAGGAGGAGTAGTTATTTATAAGCGGGCCTTGTTTTAATGATGATTGCGACCCATTTATTGAAATAAGGCTCTTCTTATATTGAATTGAATCGATAATATTAAAAAACACATGAAACATACTAATTTATATTTTTTTCTAATCTGTATTATCTTTTTATCAGCTCTAATCTGTATTAATACTGTCCAGGCAGAAAAATTAATTTTTACAGAAATAATGTATAATCCCGAAGGATCAGATATTGATAATGAATGGCTAGAAATTTTTAATAATTCTACTAGTTCTATAACTATCAACGAAAATTGGCGTTTTAATGACGGCAGCAATCATCATTTAAATTTAAAACAAGGTGATAATAATATCGAAGTAAATGAGTTTGTTTTATTAGTAGCTGACATTGAAAATTTTACTAATAATTATAACTTTTCTGGAACTATTTACGAAACAGCAATGAATTTATCAAATAGTGGAGAAGAAATTTCTTTATTAGATAATAGCAATTTAATTACTAGCTTTGATTATGATCCTCAAATTGGAGCTGATGGTAATAATAAAACTTTAGAACGAATTGATTTTAATCTAAATGATTGGCAAGAAAGTTTTGTCGTTAAGGGAACGCCCGGCGATTATTCTTCTATTTTTCCAGCCAATACTCCGCCCACCGCCATTATCACCGCCGCGGAAAATATTTTCATTAATGAAGAAACAATTTTTGACGCTAGTGCCTCTTTTGATCCTGACGGAAATTCACTTTCTTATCTTTGGAATTTTGCTAATCAAGCCAGCTCTAGCCTAAAAATAGCTCAACATACTTTTACAGAAAGCGGTAACTTTGAAATCTCCTTGACTATTGATGATGGCCTAGCCTCTAGTACAGATTCTTTATTAATAAATGTTTTAGAAAATGAAATAAATCCAATAGAAATTATAATCACTAATTTAGCTGATGAATTTTTAGTCGGGGAAATCATTCATTTTAATGCTTGTCAAAGTAATGGTGAAAATTTGGAATTTCACTGGGATTTAGGAGATGGTGGACAGGGAAACTCCTGTGTCTTGGATTATCGATATAATTCAACTGGGATTTATAATATTATTTTAGAAGTCTCTAATGAAAATAATAATTTAAGTAAAAATTTAGAATTAATGATTAAAAATAATTCCAATAATATAATCATTAATGAATTATTACCCAATCCTGAAGGATCTGACGATTATGAATGGTTAGAATTGAAAAATATTGATCAGCATGATATAAATTTAAAAAATTGGAAGATTAGTGATGCTTCTGGTAAGGAATATATTTTTTCTGATAATAATTTTAGTGATTTAATTTTGAGTACTAGCGAATTTTTAGTCTTAGAAAGAGAAATTTCTGGTATTTCTTTAAATAATTCTAATGAAAGCATTTATTTATTCGATAATTTAGGCGAAGAAGTCTTTAATATTTCCTATGGAAATTCTCAAGAAAATTATTCCTATGCTTACTTTGATGATGGCTGGCAATGGACTTCTATTTTAACTAAGGGCTCAAAAAACCAAAGGATAGATTTAAAAAATCCTCAGGCCATAATTAAAATTTTAAGCACAGAACTTTTCACAGATCAAGAAATAATTTTTTCAGCAATTGACTCTGAAAATCCTCAAGAACAAAATTTAGAATACAAATGGTATTTTGATAATTCTATAAAAAGTTCTACAGAAGAATTAAAAATAACTTTTTCTAATGATGGATTAAAAAAAATTAAACTAATAGTAAAAAATGAAAATAATTTAGAAGGGGAAGCAATAATTTATTTAAATATTTTAGAGAAGTTAACTGCAAATCAAAAAAGTGAAGAGGAGAATAATTTAGATTGTCAGGATTATCAAAAAGAAATTATTATTTCGGAAATTTTACCCAATCCAGTTGGTTCGGACGATGCAGAATTTATTGAACTTTATAATCCTAATAATTTTGAAATTAATCTAAAAATTGGCAATTAAATGACAAAAGTTCTTATTTCTACAAGTTAGATTACAAAATCAAAGCTCAGGAATATTTATTAATTCCCCGTAGCGATTCCAAAATCTCTTTGAATAACTCCCAAGAAGAATTAAAGCTATTTGATTGTCAAAATAATTTAATTTGGCGTTTGGATTATGAAAAATCTTTTGAAGGTCAGTCTTATAATTATGATTTAAATAAACAAGATTATTTTTGGGCTAAAATTAGCCCTGGAGAAAAAAATATTTCTTTATTTTATTCAGAAATAGTAGCAGAAGACCAAATAAATCAAATCGAGCTTGATAAGTTTAATGATCAAGCTCAGCTCGATGACATGAAGCGAATTTATGATTTTAAAGAAATTAAAGAACTAGATAAAAATGAAAAAGTTTTAATCAAGGGAATAATAGTATCCTTGCCTAATGAAATTTATAAAAATACTTTTTATATTTGTAATTATGACTTAGAAACTATCAATTATGATGCTTGTATGGGAATTTATTTTAATGAAAATTTAGATTTAGAATATGGAGATATAGTCGAAACTCAAGGAAAAGTGAATCATCTAAGCACTAGAAGTCGAATTAAAATTTATGATTTAGATGACCTTAGAATTTTGGAACAAATTAAATTACAAAATTTTGACTTATTTGATATTGAAGAAATTGATGAAGAAATGAAAAATAATTTTATTTCTTTAAATGGAAAAATTTCTAAAATAAACAAAAAAAGTTTCTATATTCAAGATGAAGAAGAGAATGAATTCAAAATCAAAATTAATAATTCGAAAATTAGCTTAGATGACTTCAAAAAAGGAGACCATGTTTTAGTAAGTGGTTTTTTAATAGAATATTCTGACAGATTAATTTTA
>JAIOTH010000109.1 GCA_021106915.1 bacterium
GAACTTATACTTGGGCTACTTTACCGATTCTCATTTTATTGATGGGTAATTTGCCAATTTGGATGGCGGATTTAAAAATTCATTATAATGTTATCATTCACAATACTCCAGTTTTATTAGAAAGAATAATGGGTTTTGGCTTGGTGGGAATATTGGCCGTAGCTACTATTAATTTATTATTTTTGCCACCAAAACCAAAAGGAATTACTTGGTTGGTATATCCAATTATGTTTTTACAATGGGCACTTTTCCCTTTAACTTTAATTGTTTTTGGATCAATTCCAGCTACCGAAGCTCAGACTAGATTAATGCTAGGTGGAAAATTTAGATTAGGATTCCAAGTGACTAAGAAGACATAATTATGGAAGAAATAGAAGTTAAATTTGTATTGAGAATAGAAAAGATCATCGATCCTAAACAAGAAAAATGGAATAAAATGATCACGGTAATGAAAAAATTAAAAATTAAAAATAAAAAAGATGATTAATCATCTTTAGATATTCTCCCGATGGATAAAGTTGGGAGTTTTTTTATTTTAAAATACTTCCTATGAAATTTTTATAACCATTAACAAAAGAATTAATATTAGTTTTTTGCTTGCCTTCAATTTGAACAATAAGAGGGCAGAGGAGTTTGTTTTTAGTTTGAATAGCAATTTGATCATTATTCATAAATACCTCACCGATTTGATGATTAGTTTTTTGATCATTGATATTAGCTTCGATTATTTTTAATAATTTACCCCTACACTTAGTTAAGTGTTGGGGTTTATTATCAAAATAAGTATAAGCTCCTGGCCAATTATAAAAAGCTCTTATTTTATTGTTTATTTTTTCTGCGGAATTATGCCAGTCAATTAATCCATCTTTTTTTTCAAACATTTTGGCATAAGTAGCCTGATTATTATCTTGATGATGAATTTGAATTTCGTTATTTATATATTTATCTAAATTGTTTATTAATAGTTTATTTCCTAAAGAAAATAATTTTTGATTTAAAGTTTCGTGATTGTCTTCTGGTTCAATATTTATTTTTTCCTGAATAATAATTGATCCAGCGTCCATTTTTTTAGATAATAACATAATACTTACTCCAGTTTCCGAATCTCCATTTAATAATGCTGTTTGCACTGGTGAAGGACCGCGATATTTAGGCAAAAAAGAAGGATGAATATTAATAATTCCTAAAGGAAATAAATTTAAAATTTTTTGAGGAATTATAGTGCCATAGGAGAGGAGAATAGCTAGACGAGCATTAGTATTTTCTAAAATAGTAATAGACTCTGAGTCATTAAGCCCATCCTTTTCAATAATTTTAATACTTCTTTGAGAGGCTATTTTTTTAACCGGATTTTGTTTTTGAGAACGGCCAGTTTTTTTACTAGTTTTAGTGATTACTAATTCAATATTATAGTTAGCTTGAATCAACTCATCTAATAATTTAGCAGAGTTTTCATCAGAACCAAAGAATACTATTTTATTATTATTTTTCATCAGCTTGAGCTTTCATTTGTAATTTTTTAAACAAATCTTCACCATGAGTAAATTTTTTAATTTTATCAGTAAAAATGATGCCATTAATATGATCTAATTCATGTTGAAAAACTGTAGCCATTAATTTTTCAGCAGCCAGACTTTTTTTATTTCCATTTTCATCTTGATATTCCAAGTTTATTTTTTTAGATCTAGACACATAACCCATAATTCCTGGAAAAGAAAGACAACCCTCATCAAATTTTTGTTTTAAAAAAGATTTGTTTTTTATTTGAGGGTTAATAAAAGCTTGGGGACCATTATTCATATCTACAATAATAAGTCTCATATTTAAACCAACTTGATTAGCGGCTAGACCAATGCCATCATATTTAATCATGGCAATTTTCATTTTTTTGATGATTTGTTTTAATTGAGGGTCATCAAAATTTTGAATTTTATTAAGCTTGGTTCGTAATATTTTATTGGGGTAGGTGACGATGTTTAATTTCATGTAAATTAGTTTAAAGTTATTTGATAAAAATGATTGTCATTTTGAGTTATGTCATCCTGAGCTTCTTGCCTACCGGCAGGCAGGGACTCAGGATCTCAAGTACCACTAAACATTGAAATTGAGATTCCGGATTAAATCCGGAATGACACAGACATTATTATAATCGATTGATTATATCTATATTATTTAATATTTTTTTAATATTTTTTATATCTGTTTCATTCTTGTATTTTATCATTATATGTTTTAAATAAAAAGAAAAGGTTTTTTTAATTCGAGGCTCAATAATTGGCATTAATTCACTATCATCTGAAATTATATTCTCAAGTTTGTTATAGAGCTCATTAATTTTTCGATTTAATATTTTTTGATCCTTATCTTTTAGGGTGATTTTCAATAAATTATAGAAAGGAGGATATTTAAAAAGTTTTCTAAATTCAAGTTCGTCTTTAATCATTTGATAATAATTCTGATTTTTAATATAAGCATAAATTTGCAATTCATTCAAGACTTGGAGAATTAATTTTTTCGGTTTTAAGGATATTAATCGGGAAGTAAATTGATAAAATTTTTCATTAGAATCAAAATTGTTATTTAAAAATTGATGGCTTAGAGGTAAGATTATTAAATCAAATTCATTTTCATTGAGATGATTAAGAATAAGTTTGGTAGCAATTATTATTTGATTTTTTTCAATAAGTTTTAAATTGTTTTCATGGTCCTTGTCGATCAAAATTATTTTTTGTTTAGGAAAACTTTCTTTAATTTTTTTTAATAATTGAGTTCCACCAATACCTTTTGTTTTTAAATTAGTGTTGCTACATTTTGGACATTTATCAGGTGTCTTTATTTCTTTTTGGCAGTGATAACAAAATAAATTTCCACTGGCTTTAAAACTAAGAATTGAATCACATTCTGGACATTTAAAGATGTATTTACAATCAGGACAAGACAAGCTTTTGCTATAGCCCTTTTTATTAATTAAAAATAATATTTTACCTTTATTTTTCCCCGCGGATTTTGCAAATGTGACTTGCGATGATAGAGCTTCATTTATATTTTCCCCAGTGTTAAAATGGATTTGATTTTCAAAATATTTAACATTCATTTCAGGAATTGTAATTTCAGTATTAATTTTAGTTTTAGACTCTAAAAGTTTTATTTTTTTTTCTTGGGCTAGGTAGTAAAGATTTGAGGGAGGAGAATAAGAGCTTAGAATTAATTGACAATTATTAATTTCAGCAAGTTTTAATATATTAGGTAGAAGTTCAAAGCGGGGGTTAATATCAATTTGATTGTGATTATCATTTTCTATTTCATCTATAATTATGGAATCAATATTATTCATTGGATAAAAAATACTAACTTTAGTTCCTAAAATAATTTTTGTTTTATTACCTCGAACATCATGCCAAATTTGATTATGTTCAGTTTTATTTAAATGAGTTTTGCCAGTAATAATGGCAAAGTCTTTTTTAGAGTAAAAATTAAGCAAATAAGCATAAATTTTTTCTAAATGTAATTTAGTGGGAGAAATTATTAAAGTTTGTTTATTGTTCTGATCAATAGTTTTTTTAATTAAAGATATTTTTTCAATGAAATAATTATGTTTAAAAATAAATTGTTTGTTTTTGAGAGTTGAATCAGGGATATTTTTTAAATTCCAATCGATTTTTTTAATATTTATTATTTCTTCTTTAACAGATGTTTTTTTTTTTAAAGGTAGGGGAGTGATATTATTTAAAAAGTTTAATGAACTAAAATTGTGTTCAACAAAAAATTGATAAAATTTAATTTGTTTTAAAGAAAATAGAGGGGTACTATCAACAATTTTTTGAATTGGTTTTAAAATATACTTAGATTGATTAGCTTGATTTTGAATATCAAAAATTATTCCGTAAATATTACGATTTCGAAAAGGAATTTCAACTAATTGCCCAATCTGAATTTTCATTTTTTCTGGAACAAGATAGTCGAGGAGATTAAGCTCTTTTTTGAGCTTGATTAATGGTTTTATGATACTAATCATATAATACTAATTATACTAATAATACAAATATTATACTAATACTATATGAATAATAAAGAAGAAAAGAAGATGATGCAAGGAAGAAAAGAAAAGCCCAGTTTTACGATTTGTAAATCTGGGCTTCAATTTTAAATTTAAATTATTTTTTTTTGAACAGTTTAATAAAATTATTAAACTGTTCAGAAGCTTTTTTTTTATAACTTAGTGCTCTGCTTATGAGGACAATAAATTTTTTATTGACACTGTCCTCACCTAGATTTCTTTGAAAAAAATGATCTTTATTTTCATTGAAATCTTTTTTTATAAATTCTTGAATATGATTATTATCTCTTGGTAATATTGTAAAAAAAATTACCGAGAAACTAGCGTTTTTTAAACGTGATTTTTTATACCATTCCAGGCCTCTAGTTAAATCTTTTTTCATTCTTCTGGTGTCTGAAAAAATTGTATCGCTGATAATCAGGGCTATTTGATTATTTTTGATTAAGTTTTGGGCTTGGTCAGGGTGGTGAATTCTTATTAGTTCATATTCTGGAAATCCGACTTTTATACCTCGGTATACTCCCTCTACTTTTTTCTCTTTACCATAAATAAATATTATGATTTTTTTCATTTTTTCTCCCTAATAATTTTTGTTGAATATAGATTTAAATATTTTTGAATATGTTTTGGCAACATATCCAATTCCGGCCAAAAATTATTTATTATTTTTATTTCATCTAAACTTATAATAGATAAGTAACCTGAATATTTCATAGTGCCACTAGCACTTATTTCTCCAGAATGATTAATGATAACAATTTCTTTGACAGATTTTACCATTTTTTTATTTTTTTCTATGATAATAATACTCAAATTATTTTTTTGAGTATTTAAAATAACTCTACAAGTATTATTTTTTCTGGTGATTGTGAATTCTTCTTCATATTCACTGGATCTGAATCCCCAAGCACTTTCTTCAGTCTGTTTTGTGCAGCTATTTATCGTAAGCAACGCAATAAATAAATATAATAATTTTTTCATCTTTCCTCCTTTTTGATGTCTAGTTCTAAAAAATAATTTTTACAACCCCCCCCAATCTTTTTTGTTGCAATTACCTACATTGCAATTACAATTTTTGAACAAGTTTAGATCTTCAATTTCCAATAGTAAATTGGATTTTTTGATTTCTAATAATATAGGCATATTTCCTCCCCTTTTATAAAGTAAAATTATTTTTTCAAGTTAGACTTGATTTACTTTATTTTTTTCAATTAGTGTATCTTAGTATTTTTAACACCTTTCGTCAAGACTTTTCAATCTGGATAGAATTGTTATAATAAAGGTAATGAAATGCATTGAAATGTAGATATTTTTAGATTAATTTTAACCTGCCTGTCGGCAGACAGGTAAAATATTATGACTGAAAAACAGGCAATAAACCCCAGTGATGAGTATCAAATTAGAATAGAGCGATTAAAAAAAATTAAAGAAAAAGGAATTGATCCTTATCCAGCAATTTCTAAAAGAACTCATATGATTAATGAAGTTTTGGGTAACTTTAAGGTTTTAGAGAAAAAGAAAACTGATATTTTTGTATGTGGTCGCTTGAGAAGTATTCGTTCTCATGGAAATTTAAGTTTTACTCAGCTTCAAGATGACTCAGGAATGATGCAATTAGCTTTTTCTAAAAAAGAAATGGAGGCGGAACATTATAAAGAGTTTGTTAAATTAATTGATATTGGAGATTTTATTCAAGTTAATGGTGAATGTTTTTTAACTCATAAAGGTGAGCAGAGTCTGATGGTTCATGATTGGAAATTATTAACTAAGACCTTAAGACCCTTACCAGAAAAGTATCATGGTTTACAGAATGAAGAAGAAAAATTTCGAAAAAGATATTTAGATATTTTAACTAATTCAGAAGTGAAAGAAATGTTTATTAAAAAAGGAAAATTTTGGAATGCCATGCGGAATTTTTTGATTCAAAAGGGCTTTGTGGAAGTACAAACTCCAGCTTTAGAAGCTAGTGCTGGCGGGGCTGATGCTCAGCCTTTTATTACTCATCACAATGCTTTAGATATGGATGTTTATTTAAGAATTTCAATGGGCGAATTATGGCAGAAAAAATTAATGGTCGCTGGTTTTGAAAAAACTTTTGAAATTGGTCGGCAGTTTCGAAATGAAGGAATGGATGCGGAGCATTTACAGGATTATACGCAAATGGAATTTTATTGGGCTTATGCTGATTATCAGAAAGGAATGGAACTCGTAGAGGAGATGTATAAATATGTTGCTCAAGAAACTTTTGGAACTACTAAATTTAAGATTAAAGATTTTGATATAGATCTTGGTCAGAAATGGGATATAATTGATTATCAGGAAACTGTAAACAAGATAACTGGTATTGATGTTTTAAATGCTAATCAAAAAGAAGTTGAAGCTAAATTACAGGAATTAAAAATTAAGTATGATTCTAAAGGCTTTAATTTAAATCGAGCAATTGATAATTTATGGAAGTATTGTCGTAGACAAATTGCGGGCCCGGTTTTTTTAACTGGAGTTCCCGAAGCTGTTTCACCTTTAGCTAAGAGAAAAGAAGATAATCCAGAATTGACACAAAGATTTCAACCAATTATTGCTGGTTCAGAATTGGGTAATGGTTATTCAGAATTAAATGATCCAATTGATCAAGCTGAGAGATTTGAAAGACAAGAGAAATTAAAAGAAGCTGGAGATGAAGAAGCTCAAGATCATGATAAAGGTTTTGTAGAAGCTTTAGAACATGGAATGCCTCCAACTTGTGGTTTTGGTTTAAGTGAAAGAGTGTTTAGCTTTTTAATGAATAAGCCAGCTCGGGAGTGTCAGATATTTCCTTTGATGAAACCGAAAGATTACAGTAAATAACAAATTAAAATTATGTTTAAAAAAATATTGTTTTTATTGGCTCTTGGTATTTTATTAACAGCCTGCACTTTTTCAATGAAAAAAAATGAGAATTTGAATTTAGAAAAATACCATAATGATCAATATTATTGTGAAAAGGATTCAGATTGTGCTATTCAAAAAAATTGTTCCTGTTGCAATAGAGTAAAAAATATTTATAATATAAAAGAAGTAAATTGTAAATTAGAAAATCCAGATAGAATATTTTGTGATGTTGAATGTCCAAAAACATTTGATATAGCTTGTGAGAACAATAAATGTAAAAAAGTTAATGAAAAATATTAAAATAAATTAAATAATTAAAAACATAAAATTATGAAAAAAGTATTGTTTTTATTGGCTCTTGGTATTTTATTAACAGCTTGTACGTCTAATGTGACTGTGAAGGAAGCTAAGGATTTAAATAACAACAAAGAGAATAAAATTAAAGAAGATAAAATTATGGTAGAAAAAAATATGACAGTCACTATGAAGACTAATAAGGGTGATATTGAATTAGAGCTTTATCAGAAAGAGGCTCCAATTACGGTGGCTAATTTTCTTAAATTAATTAAAGAAGGTTTTTATGACGACATAAAGTTTCATCGAGTTATCAGTAATTTTATGATTCAAACTGGTGATCCAAATACTAAAGGAGAAGAAGGAGTCGATTTTGTTTATGATTCAGCTGATAATCCAAACAATCTTCCAATTGCCGGAACTGGTGGACCAGGTTATAAATTTGAAGATGAATTTAATAATGGTTTTAGTTTTGATAAAATGGGTGTATTAGCAATGGCTAATTCTGGCTCAAATACTAACGGTTCTCAAATTTTTATTACTCATGTGGCCACTCCTCATTTAAATAATAAACATACTATTTTTGGTCAAGTTGTTCATGGACAAGATATTGTTGAGGCTATTGAACAAAAGGATTATATAATGGAAATTATTATTAATCAAAATTAATTTTTGGTTTAGAAAAGGTGTTATTGAAGGAATTATAATTAAGTAGTTTTTTCTTTTTTGTCATCTCGAGCTTGTCGAGAGATCTTTAAAAATATCAAAGCTTTTAGCTAAGTAAGATTTCTCCGTTACAGTCGAAATGACAAAGAGATAGTAATTTTTAATAAAAAAGAAAACACAAACTTATGTTAGACATAAATAAAATTCGTAAAAATAAAGAAGAAATTCAAAAATCTCTTTTGAAAAGAATATAATCAATTATTAATTATTAATTTTGAATTTTAATTTAATATTCAATTAATTAATTTACAATTTAAAATCTATGTTAGATATTCAAAAAATTATTAATGAGAAAGATAGAGTGCAAGAAGCATTGGAAAAGAGGATAAAAAATCCTGATTTAGATTTGATTATTGCTTTGTATGAAGATTCTAAGTCTAAAAAACAGGCTTTAGATTTTCTTCGAGAAAAACAGAATAAATTAGTAAATCAAATTAAGATTAAAAAAGAAGATCGTTTAATTCAAGAATCAAAAAAGATAAAATTAGATATAAAAGATTTAGAAGAAAAATCTAATAAGGCTAGAAATGAGTATCAAAAAAAATTAGGGGTTTTACCAAATATTCCAGCTGAAGATGTGTCTGCTGGTGGTAAGGAAAATAATGAAGTAGTTAGTACCTATAAAAATAAGCCGCAGTTTGATTTTGAAATTAAAGATCACGTGGAGTTAGCCACTAGTTTAGGTTTAATTGATTATAAGCGAGCCACTAAAATGTCGGGAGCTGGTTTTTGGGCTTATAAAGATAAGGGCGCAGAATTAGAATGGGCTTTGTGGAATTATTTTAAAGATTTTCATC
>JAIOTH010000149.1 GCA_021106915.1 bacterium
AAAATACAAAAAGATCCAATGCTTTTCCTAATTTCCGATGATCTCTTTTTTCAGCTTCTGCTAAATTATCTAAATATTTTTTTAACTCTTCTTTAGTCTCAAAAGCGACAGCATAAATCCTAGTTAACATTTTATTATGCTCATCACCTCGCCAATATGCTCCAGCTAATTTTGTTAATTTAAAAGCAGTTGACTTTAATTTCTTAGAATCTTCGACATGAGGACCTCGACATAAGTCTACAAATTCACCAGTAGTATAAATTGTGGCTTGATCAACTTTCATTTCTAAACCAGTAGATTTTTCATCTTCGGAAATAACTGTAGTACCTTTTTCCTTTAAATCCTTTAATAGCTCTAATTTATAATCCTGTTTTTTAACTTTAAAAATTTTTACAGCTTCATCTAAAAAAAATTCTTGCTTTTCAAAAACAATCTTTTCCTTAATCATTTCTTTCATTAATTTTTGGATTTTTGGTAAATCTTCCGGAGAAAGAGTAATATCTCCCAAATCAATATCATAATAAAATCCATTTTCAATAACTGGACCAATTCCAAATTTAGCCTGCGGATACAATCTTAAAACCGCTGCTGCCATTAAATGTGCTAAGGAATGTCTTTTTAATTCAATTTCTTTTTCCATATGTTTTTCTCCATGTCATCCTGAACTTGATTCAGGATCTCAATCTATTCAGAATCTCGAGATTCCGGATCAAGCCCGGAATGACCTATTAATTAATTTAAAATAAAAAAATCTCTCATCATCTAATCACTAAAAATAGCAATTACAGGACGAAAGATTTATTCCGTGGTTCCACCTGATTTCCCTGAATCTCGAACATAGCGAGTAATTCAGAGCACTCTTAAATTGTTTTTAGGCTTAGGACTTGTTATGTCTCTCAAATTAATGAGAATCGGTTCTGTAAGCCGATCAATCACCTTATACTTATAATAATACTCTGATATTAAATGTCAACTTAATAAGTATTATTCATTACTAATTATAATCTCAATATGATCTGACATCTTCGGAGCTTTTTTTACCCAAAAAGGAGAAAACTTAACTCGCACACTTTCAATAGCTGGCATTAATTTAAAATAATCAATAATTTCTTCCTGACTAAGATCTTTAAACTTTTCTGTATCAAAAGCCTCTGACTGAGAATCTTTAATTATATTAGCTGATAAACTAACATCTAAAGTAACATTTTTTTCCTCTTCTGCGTAATTACTAATACTATAGTCAAAAGAAGCACTATCATAATTAACCAATTTTTGACCTTTATCTAATTGCTGATTTAAAAAATTTTGAGCTAAAGTCAATAATTCATCTTCATCAAAAATTATTGCCGAAATCTTAATCTGTACTGTATATTCAAAATTATCTACTTTTTCTTCCAATTCTTCACCACTTTCTTCACTTAATACCTCTGTAAAAATAGTTTTTTCATTTAAATTTTCATTATCTAATAACAAATCTTTAAATTTAAACATAGCGTCTGCTTTTAAATCAACTATTAATTCTGCTTGAGCTTTTTCATAATCTTCTGAACTTAATTCATAAGTAGTAAAACTTTTTTTAGACATTGCTTCTTTAGTTTTTCCATAAATCAAAGCTTGAGTTTCTGGTCTTAATTTAATAATTATAAATTTACCTGGATCATCATTATAATCTTCACTTTCTTCATCTGCTAAAACATAAACCTCTATACTAGATTTTGCTGGAACCACGATTCTTTCCTGAGTTCTAAAAATATTCCCTTGATCAGATTGAAATTGAGTAGTTTTTACAAGAGTTTGATCAGTAGACCTATCATTATAAACTGTCATTAGACCACCATATTTATTTGTCATTTGTTCCTTAGGACTAACAATAAATTCCTTAGTTTTTTCCATCACTAATTCTAAAACCCGACCTTGTAAAATACTAGTCTCTAAAAAATTATTATCTTCCGCTACTTCTTCTTTAATCTGAGCTGTAAAATCAATCTTAGCTGGTTGACTCTTAACATTTAAATAAATTGTAGCTTTAGCTAAGGAAAAATATAAAATCACTCCCACTAAAACTATACTAGCTAACACAAAAAACCAAACAATCTTTTTATAAATTATATTCATAGAACTAACCCTAGTTCTTTGTTTTTCTTCTATCATATTATTAATTTTTATTGTTTAATTATATTTATCATTATAAATTGGAATTAATATTGTCATTCCGGGCTTGCCCCGTCAAACGGGGCTTGAAGGTCTACCCCAGCGTTAGCGATGCTTGTTGTCATTCCGGGCTTGACGTTGTCATTCCGGGCTTGACGTTGTCATTCCGGGCTTGACCCGGAATCTCAATTTCAATGTTTAGTGGTATTAGAGATCCTGAGTCAAGCTCAGGATGACGTTGTTCGGGATGACGTTGTTCATAATGAGACCCTAATTTCCTAACCTCCTAATTATACTATATCTATTATCTCATTAATAGAGGATTGTAATTTATCACAAATTCTAACGTGAGAATTAGTTTTAATTTTCTTTTCTCCTTCATTTGAAATAACATTAAAATAAACAGGAGAATTTCCTGGAAATTTACAAAACAATTCTTTTAATAAGTTAATTTTTTGTTTATTTAAAGTTGATGGTACATTTATTACCAGAGGAGTATCCAAAGGCTTAGCTTTAGTAAACTCAGCATCTTCTATACTTAAAACATTTTCCACTAATATTTTAGCTTGCCCATCTTTAAAATTTAATTTTCCTTCAATAATTAAAGTATTGTCCGGATAAAGTAAACTTTGAAATTTCTTTAAAATTTTTGGAAAAATAATCAATTCTAAAGCTCCAGTACTATCCTCAAATCGAATAAATAACATCGGATCTCCCTTTTTAGTTAAAACTTTTTGAATATTTGAAATAACTCCACCAATTATGACTTCTTTTTCTATTGGATTTTCTAATAAATCTATTATGGCTTGAATTTTATTAGATAATTTTTTTTGAAATTCTTTAAAAGGATGATCACTAATATATAATCCTAACATTTCTTTTTCCCAAGCTAATTTTTCTCTTAAATTAACAGAAGGGTAAGGGTCTAATTTTATTTTTGGTTTAGCTATTCCTAGTCCAGCAAATATATTAGATTGTTTACTAGCGCTTTCTTTTTTTTGAGCTCTATTAAATTCCAATAACTTATCAATATTTTTCAAAAAAATATTAGTATCACCAAATTCTAACATTGCTCCAGCTTTAATTAAACTTTCCAAAGATTTTTTATTCAAATCTCTATTCTGAATTCGCGAAAGTAAATCTTCCATACTTTTAAAGTCACCATTTTCTTTTCTTTCTTTAATAATTTCTTTGACTATATTAGAACCAACATTTTTAATAGCATTCAATCCAAATCTAATTCTCTTACTTCCCTTTTTTAAATCTTCTGCTAAAACTGTAAAAGTAGAAAAACTTTTATTAATATTTGGTGCTAAAACTTCAATACCCATATTTTTACATTCTCTAATCTTGAGAGCTACTTTTTCAATATCATTTTGATCAGCAGTCAATAAAGCAGCCATAAATTCAGTTGGATAATTAGCTTTAAAATAAGCAGTTTGAAAGGCAATTAAAGCATAACAAGTAGCGTGAGCTTTATTAAAACCATAAGAAGCAAAAGGCTCAATAGATTTCCAAATCTTCTTGGCTACTCTTTCAGAAATTCCATTATTAATCATTCCTTTTATCAATTTACCCTCTTGTTCATCTAATAAAGTTTTAATTTTTTTACCCACCGCTTTACGAAGAACATCTGCTTCAGCATAGGAAAATCCCGCCAATTGTTTAGCAATTTCCATGATCTGCTCTTGATAAACAGCTATACCATAAGTATTTTCCAAAATTGGCTCTAAACGAGGATCATCATAAACAATTTCTCGTCGACCATGTTTACCATTAATAAAGTCCGGAATAAATTGCATAGGACCTGGACGATAAAGAGCTACCATGGCAATTATATCTTCAAATTCAGTTGGCTTTAATTGTCTTAAGTTCTTTTTCATTCCCGAAGATTCTAGTTGAAACACTCCCGTAGTTTGTCCTTTTTGGAAAAGTTTTAAAGATTTTTTATCTTTCAAATCAATATCCTCTAATTTAATTTCCTCTCCATGAATTTTATTTATGATTACAATTACATTTTCTAAAATAGTTAAGTTTTTTAAGCCTAAAAAATCCATTTTCAACAAACCTAAATCCTCAATTGGATGTAAAGAATATTGAGAAATTATAGTCTGGTCACTAGAAGAAGTATATTGTAAAGGAACTGTTTCATCCAAAGGATTCTTAGAAATTAAAACCCCACAAGCGTGCATAGAATGATGACGAGCTACGCCTTCTAATTTTTTAGCAAAATCAATTAAAATCTGAGCATCATTATCATTATCATAAGCTTCTTTTAATTCAGCGGTTGATTTTAAAGCCTCATCTAAAGTACTAAACATAGGAATCATTTTGGCAATTTTATCACAATAATTATAAGGCAAATCTAAAACTCGCCCCACATCACGAATAGCAGCTCGAGCCGCCATTGTTCCAAAAGTAATAATTTGAGACACATGATCTTTGCCATATTTATTTTCTACATACCTAATAATTTCTGACCTTCTAATATCAGCAAAATCAATATCAATATCAGGCATTGATACTCTTTCTGGGTTTAAAAATCTTTCAAAAATTAAACCATACTTTATAGGGTCTACATCAGTCACATTAATTAAATAAGAAACTATAGAACCAGCTGCACTACCTCGACCCGGACCCACAATAATTCCCTGACTCTTAGCCCAGTTAATGAAATCTTGAACAATTAAAAAATAAGAAGCATAACCTGTTTGTTGGATAACGTCTAGCTCATATTTTAAACGATCTTTAATTTCTTGAGTAATTTCTGGATATCTGTCCTTTAATCCTTCTTCACAAATTTTTAATAAATAAGAATCTGCAGTTTCTTTATTTGGTAATTCAAAATAAGGTAAGGAAATTTTTCCTAACTCTATTTCTACATTACACCTATCAGCTATTTTTTTGGTATTTTCTATTACTCCTGGAAAATCTTTTAAATCTTGAATCATTTTATCTGGAGGACGAAAAGATAAATCAAAATCCGTTAAAGACATTCTATTCTGATCAGCTAATTTCTTTTTAATTTGCAAGCAAACTAAAATATCTTGAGCCTCGGCATCCTCAGGATGTAAATAATGAACATCATTAGTTACTATCATTCCCACATCATGTTTTTGAGATAATTTTTTCATTTCTTCATTAACCAAAATTTGTTCTCTTTGTCCAGGATGATGTTGAATCTCTAAATAAAAATTATCTTTTCCAAACAAGTCTTTATATTTTTGAACTAGCTTATCCGCCTCTTCTAAATTACCAGACAAAATAACATTTGGTATTTGACCATTTAAACAAGCTGTTGTACAAATTAAACCTTCATGATACTTTTCTAAAATTTCCCAATCAATTCTAGGCTTATAATAAAAACCTTCTAAATGAGCAATAGAAGTTAATTTTAATAAATTACTATACCCTTGATTATTTCTAGCCAGTAAAATTTAATGATAAGGCTTAGTATCAATTCCAAATTTTTTATCAAGCCTAGAACGACGAGCTAAATAAAATTCACAGCCAATAATTGGCTTAATTCCTTGTCGCCGACATTCTTGATAAAATTCTATCACTCCATACATAGTTCCATGATCCGTCAAAGCAAGGGCTGGCATATTATATTTTTTAGCCTCAGCTACTAACTCTGGAATTTTAGATAGACCATCTAAAAGACTATAATGACTATGATTATGTAAGTGTATAAAATCCATTTAATTAAGGGCAAAAAATGAGGACAAACCTCATTTATGTCATAAATCTATTATTTATTGTAAATTTTAAAGAATCAAATTTATTTTTGATTTTAATCTATTAAGGAGTAAATCTATTTTTTACTGGAATGAGTTTTTTTAGTTTTTGTTTTGGATTTTTTTATCTTCTTTTCTACAACATTTATTCCTTTTTCAATTAAAGCTCCTAAAAATTTTAAACTATTAACTCTTTCTTTTAAACTAGAGACCAATTCGTTAATTGTAGTTAATGTTTTATGAAAAAAATTAATTGTATCATGAACTTTTTTAACTGTGGATATGATATAATAAATAAACCAACAGATAAAAATAGTTACCCATAAAATACAAAAAGCAATTACCAAATTTAATATGTCAGCTGATGTTTCAATCATATATTTTAATTATTAATTTTTAATTTTAATTGAATTTTAAATTCAAAATTCATCATTAATAATGATAGCATATTTTATAAATTTAATAAAAAGATGTAAAATGATAGTAGGGTTAATTTGTAAATCTTAAAAAAATATGAATTTAAGTGACAACTCAATATCCGATCAAAATATTGAAAAAAGTTTATGGTATATTAGCCATAAAACAAAAATTAAAAAAGCTATAACTATTTTTTTAATTATATTAATTATTATTCTCTATAGTTTTTCAATTTTTAAATTTATTAATATTAAAATTTCTGATTATAAAAATAATACTTATGAATGGGTTGATATTAGTTTTACAAATCGACAAGCCCGAAGTGTTCCTCAAGAATTAATAATAACTAATAAAGATATAATTAAAAAACCAACTACCTATGATGTCGTGATTG
>JAIOTH010000146.1 GCA_021106915.1 bacterium
AATGTATCACTGAATAGTCCCTTATCAAAAACGAAAGGAAATAATTTTTTAAAATCGATCTGGTAAAGAAAGAAAGTTGTTGAAATAATTGAAGAAATAAAATAAATCAAAAAAATCGTACTTAGGTTTAAATTATTTTTGAAATAAAAAAATAATAGTAAGATCAAACTCGTAAATCCAACTACTAAAAAATACCAAGAATGATTTATTCTTTTATCCAGTGCTAAAAACAAATTCTCGACTAATGAATTTAACCCTATACCCAGATATGCTAAAAACAAAAACATTAACTGCAAGTTAGATATTTTAGCAAAATTTATTATATATTCACTAAAAATAAATGTTAATATTATAAAAAATATGATGGAATATAATAAAAAAAGTAATTGAACTGAAAATGCTTTGTTTATTTTTCCAGTTTTTTTAAGTTCTTCGTTTGCATAAACAATAAAAGGTGTTTGGGAAGAAGAAATAAATGCACTTGTGAAGAAAAAAACAATCATCATACTCAGGGAATATGATCCAAAGCCTTCTGGGGATAATATTTTTGCAATCGCTAAAGGTACTATAAAGGCCATTCCCTGACCCAATATTTTTAAAAAACTAAAACTTAAAAAAGTCTTGGATTGAATTAATTCATTTTTTATTATAGTTATCATTTTCCATTTGTTTATTTTTGAATAGTAAAACTCTACTCAGTCCATCTGAGGATTCGTAAATTACTTCATCTTTGTTTTCTTCTAAAAATCTTAAAAAATCAC
Source organism: bacterium (assembly GCA_021106915.1). GTDB lineage: Bacteria > Patescibacteriota > Patescibacteriia > UBA1558 > S5-K13 > JAIOTH01. The sequence continues at coordinate 762 of JAIOTH010000146.1, forward strand.
TTCTTATGTGCGTGGTGTACATTATATTGATACTTCCGCCATTTACAATTAACCAAATATTTCTATTTGGATTTTTTTCAATAATTTTCTCAATATCACTTACTTTATTAATAACAACAGCACCGCTTCCTGTAGATATGAAATTGTTTTTATCGTCCAATATGGTATTTGTGTTCCATCTATTATTTTGATTTAACATATAATCAGGGGATCTATCGAAATAAAAATATGGACTATCCACCACATTTATCCAAATATCTCTCATTTTAATATGTTCAGCAAGATATAAATATTGGGTTTTATAATCAGCTCGATAAGCTGCAACATTAGTTGTCCTAAATGGATCATTGTTAACATCTTCACCATAATTTAAAGTAATTCTTTCATAAAAATTTGGTGTTATAGACACTAAAAGTAAAATGACGACAATAAGACTAACGAATTTTGAAATATTTTTTTGTTTGATAGATATTTTCAGTATATTATACATTATGTATAACGAAAAAATAACATATAAGCCTTCAAAAATTAAACATATTCTCGCCCCAGTTATATCTCTATTTAGAAATTCGAAAGAAATCACGGAAATAAAAAAGAGAATACTTATATATGCCAAAAATTCATTTTTATTTTTTCTTATACTTTTTAATAGAACGAATATGCTAAAAATTAAAAACATGATGATAAATATCACTGGAATGTGTACGCCATCAAAAAATTTAAAAAGATCCCATTCAGGAATTTTTATAATTGGGTAAGGAGCTGGTGTCGCTACTGTATCCATTACCTCAAAAGCACGTACTAAACGAAAATTTAAAAACCTTTCAAATAAATTATCCAATTTAAGTATAATTAAGGTAAGTCCCAAGAAAATGAAATTTATTTTATTTTGTTTTACAATTTCTGATTTTTCTTTCGATATTGTGAATCTGATGAATTCATATCCAAAATAGGCACCTATTATAAAAATAAAAAATCTACCTAATTGCACCGTATGCATCATTACTAGAAAAATAATTGAAGATGCGATTTTATATTTCATCTTATCTTTAAAAAACCCTTCATAAACAAAAAATATCGATACCATGAAAAGAAACGCATTCATGACATAGAATCTTGCAAAACGAGAATATTCGATATTATAGGTAGAAAAAATCATAAACACAAGCACAAGTAATCCGACCCATTTATCAATTTTTTTCCCAACCAAAAAAGATAAAAAAACTATCCCCATCCCAAACAATACACTTGGAAATCTAATCGCAAACTCTGTTAATCCAAACAAGTATGTGAATATAACAACAAAATAATGATATACCACCCCCCTCCAATAATATTCAAGTCCAGAAGGTTGTAATGGTAGTCCTGTTTCTCGTATTCTTGTAACTACCGTTCCAGTTATTAGTTCGTCCCACCACAAACTCAATTCACCCAATCCATATAATCTGATTGAAAAACCTATTATCACTAAAATAATAACAACTGTCGAATACCACCACCCCACCTTATACATCCACCTAACAACCCTCCGCACCCCCCACACCCCGTTGACCCGTGGATACTTCTCCCCAAACTCCAGCTCCCGCCGTTTCTCTTCAATCTCTTCCTGCCTTGCCTCCTCTTCAATTTCACCGAGCTTATCCCTGTTCAGGTAGAAAGTAACTACGCCCAACGCAACAGCAACAATCATCACAGGAGTCATTGCCCATTCAAGAGACGGTTGAGGAAAAATAGACTGCAATGCTACAATCAGCAGCATTCCCAGGAAAACATGAGAAACAACTTGCTTTGGATCCTGTTTTAGCATATATCCGGACATCTTATGCAGGTATGGATGAATTACGGCCAGTACTTTTGAAACACATACGTGGA
>JAIOTH010000007.1 GCA_021106915.1 bacterium
ACATTTCAAAACCGCTCAGTCTAATATTAAAATTGTGAAAGGTAAGACTGGGAGGAATAAAATTATAGATATAAAATAATATTATGAATATATTTAAAATCGTCGGCGCTTTAGGAATTGTATTAATTTCTATTGGAATTATAGTCAAAAAAAGGAAAAATCAAAATATATACTATATCTTAGGAGGCCTATGCTTAGAAATTTACAGTATTTACATTGGTGATTTAATATTTATAATTCTCCAAATAATTTTTATTCTAGCTGCTATTTATGATTCCATTAAAATGAAATACAATGGAAAAAATAATTAAACCATATACAATATAATGACTAAAAAACTACTCATTATTATTCCTGGTTCAAAAACCAAATTAACACCTTTACCTCAACCTATTTTAAACAAACTTTATTCTTATCTTGAAGTAGATACCGGCAATAATGATTGGCCATTTAAAATTAAAGATGCTACAGATAAACACATTGATACAGTTGTTTTTGAATGGCAAGGTGGCATATCTGAAATATTTTCTCTAATTCCAGCTTCAAAAAAACTCGCCAAGTTTATAAAAAAATGCCAAAATTATGATGAAATAATCTTATTTGCTAAAAGTTTGGGTGGTATTATTGCTGAAAAAGCAATTAATCAAATTAAAACAAAAAATATATCTAAATTGATTTATATAGCTACTCCTCATAAATCCAGTAATAAAAAATATCCCCAAAATATTAAAATAATTAACATCTACTCTAATCACGATAAATATCAAAAACTTGCTAACAAATTACTTTATTTAGGTTTTGGTAAAAAAAATTTAGAAACAAAAAATCCATCTTTAGAAAATCTTCCTGTTTTTCTACGACATCATATTGATAATCACCTAGCAATAGTTATTAGCACTTTTGCTCTGGCTAAAAAAGGAATTCGAAATTATAATAAGCAAGAATTACAGGAAAAAGCTGATCATTGCGTAGAACTTGTCCGATCTTCTTTTTCTATCATTGATCAAGAAAAAAGTAAAATACTAGAAAAATTTTGCCAAATTGCTGAAACAATACCAAATAATCCCAATGACGAGTATCTTAAAATTTTAAAAGATGAATATAAACAATTCAAAAAAATAGATAGCTACTTAATAAATTAAAAAAATAAACACACTAAAATGTTCTTAAAATTTTATCTACTATACAAATTACTTAAAAAATATTCAAATCTAAAAAGAAAAATAATCTTTTCATTACCAAGAAATAAAAAAATTAAAGAATTGTACTGTGAAACTTGAATTTTTAAAAAAAATGATAACCTATGGAAACCTATTCGAATTCACTATTCAAAAATTATCAAACAAAAACACTCTGAAGAAATAATATAAATATTAACAAAAATACCAAAAAAATTGACATAATGTTAATATTACCCTACAATAAAATTATGAAAAATATGAGATTACAATCAAATTTAATTTGTTGGAACGCTAGTTTATGTAGGCGGTAATTTTTTATTTAAACTAAATTTAATAAGTACTGCCTACTAGGCAGTTTTTTATTTTAATTCTAAAACTTTTATGAAAAAATTTATATTTTACAATTTATCAACCTTTTATTGGCGATGTTAAAATTAAAACTTTTAATCAATTTTTTTATTAATTTAAATTTAATACTATGAAAAATAATTCAGACAATTATCAAAATACACCAAATTCAAAAGGCTACTTTGGTAAATATGGTGGTCAAATTATACCACCCCAATTAAAAGCCATCTTTGATGAAATTGCCCTTGAATATCAAAAAACTCAAAACGATCCAGTCTTTTTAGAAGAATATAACAATCTCCTAAAAGATTATGTTGGACGTCCTTCTCCTTTATACTTTGCCAAAAATCTTACTAAAAAATTAAGAGGAGCAAAAATATATTTAAAACGGGAAGATCTCAATCATACTGGTGCTCATAAAATTAATCACACCTTAGGAGAAGCATTATTAGCTAAAAAAATGGGAAAGAAAAAATTACTAGCTGAGACTGGAGCCGGACAACATGGAGTAGCTTTAGCAACTGCTGCCGCTATCGTTGGAATTGAATGTGAAATTCATATGGGAGCAATTGATATCAAAAAACAACATCCCAACGTAATTAGAATGAAATTACTAGGAGCAAAAATTATTGAAGTTAAATCTGGCGGTTGTTGCTTAAAAGATGCTGTTGATAGCGCCTTCGGAGCATTCTTAAAAGATCCTCAAAATATCTTTTTTGGTATTGGTTCGGTAGTTGGTCCCCATCCTTATCCAATGATAGTACGTAATTTTCAATCCATTGTTGGAAAAGAAGCTAAAAAACAAATATTTGAACACGAAAATAAACTACCCGACTATTTAATTGCTTGTGTTGGAGGAGGCTCAAACGCTATTGGTTTGTTTCATGAATTTCTAAACGATGATGTCCAAATGATTGGAGTTGAGCCAAGCGGCAGAAGTTTTAAACCTGGTGATCACGCTGCTACTTTAACTTTAGGTAAACCAGGAGAAATACATGGCATGTTTACTTATTTGCTTCAAGATAAAAATGGAAATCCCTTACCTGTACATTCCATAGCTTCTGGATTAGATTATCCAGGAGTTGGACCAGTCCATTCTGACTTAAAAGATCAAAAACGAGTAAAATATGAAGTAATAAATGATCAAGAAGCAATAAAAGCATTTTTAGAATTATCAAAAGTTGAAGGCATTATCCCAGCTCTAGAAAGTTCTCATGCTATTGCTCAAGCTATAAAACTTGCTCCTCAATTAGATAAAAATAAAATAATAATCGTTAATTTATCAGGTCGAGGAGATAAGGATATTGATTATGTAGAAAAATTATTGAATATTTAATTCAGAATTAAATCATTAGATAATTAAATCCTAAATTAAAATTCCTGCCTGCCGACTTATCTACCGATGGGTAGGCAGGTAAAATTATAAATTAATAAATAAAAAAACTGAGTTTTAAGACTCAGTTTTTTTATATAATTGGCGATGACCTACTTTCTCACACCTAAACAGTGCAATATCATCGGCGCTAATGGGCTTAACTGCCAGGTTCGAGATGGAACTGGGTGTATCTCCATTGCTAGAATCACCAAAAGCCTGTTATCAACGTTCTAACATTTATAACAAATTTCTGATAATTTTAAAATAACTATCATAGAAATAAAACTTTCAATTTCAAATTATTAATTTCAAATATTTAAAATCCAGTTGTCATTCCGGGCTCGACCCGGAATCTCAAGATCCTGAATCAAGTTCAGGATGACAAAAAATTAAAAAATTAGATATTAAATTAAAATTCCTGCCTGCCGGCAGGCAGGTAAAATTATAAATTAATAATTCTAATATTTTTACTAAAGTAAAAATATTAGCAAACAAATGCTTAATGTTTCAGTGATCGCTCGGTAATTAGTACTCCTCAGCTAAAATCATTACTGATCTTACACTTAGAGCCTATCAACCTAATAGTCTATTAGGTACCTGATAAGGAATTCTAATCTTGAAGACAGCTTCGCTCTTAGATGCTTTCAGCGCTTATCTAAACCAAACG
>JAIOTH010000051.1 GCA_021106915.1 bacterium
GGTGTAGATCCATATTATCTTACACATAAGGCCAAACAATTAGGTTATCATGCCCAGATGATAAACTCCGGACGTTTTATTAATGACTCAATGGAAGGATATGTAGCAAAGCAAATTGTTAAAAATTTAGTAAAAGCAGAAAAACATATTCAGAATTCTAAAGTTTTAATTATGGGTATAACTTTTAAGGAAGATGTAAGTGATATTCGTAATTCTAAGGTTGTTGATGTTTATAGAGAATTACTTTCTTATGGTGTAAAAGTAGATGTTGTTGATCCATATGCTGATCCGGAAGAAGTTAAAGAAGAATATCGATTTGATTTAGCAAAAGAATTTGGAAATGATTATGATGTAGTTATTAGTGCTGTTAGTCATGATAAGTATTTAAGTTTAGATGAAGATTATTTTAAATCAATTACTGCTGATAATGCGCTTTTTGTAGATATTAAAGGAGTTTACAGAAACAAAATCAAAGAATTGAATTATTGGAGTTTGTAAATGATAAAACTTCTAAAAAGAAAAATATTTAAATCTGATTTTTCAAAAGGGGTATTAACATTAGTTTCAGGTACAGCACTTGCACAGTTAATACCTTTTTTAATAATGCCTTTATTATCAAGACTTTATACGCCTGATGATTTTGGTGTATTTGGATTATTTATGGCAATATCGTCTTTGATAGCAGTAATAGCTACCGGAAGATATGAATTGGCAATTGTATTACCAAAACGCAATAAAGATGCAGTCAACCTTTTGTTTGTTTCTATTTTAATTAGTGTTTTCATAAGTATAATAACTTTAATATTCTTTTTATTATTTAGTGAGCAAGTAAGTATCCTTTTAGCCGAAAAAAAAATTAAAAAATGGTTATTAATAGTTCCAATTTTAGTACTCTTAATAGGATTATTTCAAAGCTTAAATTATTGGGCAAATAGGCAAAAATCATTTGGAAGCATTTCTAAAGCCAAAATTTCACATTCTACTTCTCTTTCTTTAGTAAATTTGCTTTTTGGTTTTGCCAAAAGGACACAGTCGGGATTGATATTTGGTCAGATATTTGGAAGATTAATGAGTGTTTTAACTCTTTTGTACACGAATATTAAAAGTTTAAATTATTATAAGAAACATATAAGTTTAAAAAGAAGTTTATACTTAGCAAAAAGGTACAAAGAATTTCCATTAATTAACTCTTTACAAGCATTTTCAGATAAATCTAAGGAGAGTGGAATAATATTTATAATAACTTATTTCTTTAGTTCAAGTATTTTAGGGTATTATAATTTTGGTTTACGAGCAATTCAAAGTCCCTTACTAATTATAAAAGCTTCAATTGCACAAGTCTTTTATCAGAAATTTTCAGAATTAAAAGGTTTTAATCAGTCCTTATATCCATTTTTCAAGAAGCTATTTATAAAGCTATTAATAATGGCTATTATTCTTTTATTTAGTTTGTTTTTTTTAGTGAGATTATTTTTAAAGTATTTTTTGGAAGAGAATGGATTGAAGCAGCTAGATATGTAGAGGTTTTATCACCTTATTTAGCACTTAATTTTATTTCAAGTACAGTTTCAACAATTCCATTGATTCTTAATAAACAGAAAAAATATTTTATATTCGCTTTTGTAATTAATGTTTTAATTCTTTTAGGGGTGGGAATTACTAGTTATTTAACAAAGGAAATAATTCTTACTTTAAAAGTTTTTACGATAGTGGCGAGTTCTGGACAAGTATTTTTTATACTGTGGTATATCAAACTAATTTTACAATATGATAAAAATATAAATAATTATGCACATATTAATAATTCCAAGAACCTATCCAAATAAATTAATACCATTTAGTGGAGTTTTTGTAAAGGAACAAGCTGAAGCTTTAGAAAAAAAAGGATTTAAAATCGGAGTTTTGGTAACCTTGCATGTTTCGTTTAGAAAATTTTTCAAAGTAATCAAAATGAAAAATCGATTATTTGAAGTAAATAGAAATATGATAACTAAATCTTTCTTTTATATTAGACCAATTGGTTTTTTAAATAATAAGATTCGGCTTTTTTATGGAAAACAACTTTTTAAAAAATATGTTAAAATTAATGGTATTCCTGATATTGTACATCTCCACGTATACTCATCTGGGGACTTAGCTATTTATCTTAAAAATAAATATAATATTCCATATGTCGTTACTGAACATTCTACTGAATTTAAATTAAATAATGTCGCAAAGTGGAAATTTAATTTAGCTCAAAGAGTTTATCGAAACAGTAATGAAAATATTGCAGTAAGCGAAAATTTTAAGAATTTTTTAAGTGAAAAGTTTAATGTTGAGTTTTCCTATATACCCAATATTGTTGATACTGATTATTTTAAATTATTAAAAGGTAATTCAACTGATAAAAAAGATGTTGTATTTTTAAATGTAGCCTTAGCAACAAAGAAAAAAAACCAAGAATTATTAATAAAATCTTTCCATAGAGCATTTAAGAATAAATCAAATTATAGATTAATTATAGCAGGAGAAGGTCCTGAAATTCCCCGTTTGAAAAAGATGGTTAACGAGCCTAAACTAACAGACCGAATAGCACTAAGAGGCCGAGTAATAAAAAATAAAATTTTAAAGATAATACAAGGTTCAGATTATAGAGTATTATCTAGTACGTATGAAAAATTTGGTGTAGTTTTGATTGAAGCAATGAGTTGTGGATTACCTGTTAGTTATACAAAATCCGAAGGGCCTATTTCAATTGTTCAAGATGAA
>JAIOTH010000142.1 GCA_021106915.1 bacterium
ACCAGTATAGGATTACCATCATTTAGTCTAACTAATGTAAATAATAATCAATATTTTCAATATAGAACAACCTTTGAAACAGATAATTCATCTTACACACCAGAATTAAATAGTGTCACTATAGAGAATAGTGGAGGTGGTGGAGAACTATTACAATCTTCATGTTTAGATATATCATCGGATTTGTCATCAAAGTTAAATAAAATGCCAGAAGACCCAACAGATGGAAGTGATAATAAAACATATTATGCTGTTAGAAGGCAGACGTCTGGAACAATTAATGTTATATCCTGTAGTGCTGAGGATGATGAAGTCATTAAGGTTAATAGATAAAATTTATAATTAATTGGTATTTTATTATTTTTTGTGGGATTGACTTTTTAAATCAACTATGGTAGAATTTAGTTCAATAGTGATTCTGTTCATTAGCGTGAATAGAATTTTTTTATAAATACTAAATATCTATGACAAAATTTAAAGAACTTGGTTTAAACTTCGAAATAATGAAAGGCCTAAAAGACCTTGGTTTTGAGGAACCTACACCAATTCAAGAAAAAACTATTCCCTTTATATTAGAATCTAAAGGAGATCTAATTGCTTTAGCACAGACTGGAACTGGAAAAACAGCTGCTTTTGGTTTGCCTATTTTAAATCAAACTAAGGCAAAGGGATTACAGACTATAGTTCTCTGTCCTACTCGAGAATTATGTATTCAAATTTCTAAAGATTTAAAAACATATGCTAAATACTCTAAAAATATCTCAATCACCCCGGTCTATGGTGGGGAAAGAATTGATATTCAAATTAGAGCATTACGAAGAGGGACTAATATTGTAGTTGGTACTCCAGGACGAGTTTGTGATTTAATCAGAAGAGGAGATTTAAAACTTCAATCTATTAAATGGCTAGTTTTAGATGAGGCTGATGAAATGCTAGATATGGGATTTAAAGAAGATTTAGATGCTGTTTTGGAGCAAACTCCAGCAGATAGACAGACTTTGCTTTTTTCAGCAACTATGTCTAGAAGCGTTAGTTCTATTGCTAAACAATATATGACTAAAGCTCATGAAATTAGCGTTAGTGATAAAAATATTGGAGCAGACAATATTAGCCATGAATATTATGTAGTTCACGCTAGAGACCGTTTTGAAGCCTTAAAACGAATTTTAGATTCATTGCCAGGTGTTTATGGTATTCTTTTTTGTAGAACTAGAAGAGAAACTCAAGAAGTCGCTGATAAGCTCAAACAAGCTCATTATGAAACTGAGGCCATGCATGGTGATATCTCTCAAACCATGAGAACAAAAATTATGGATAGATTTAGACAAAAACGAATTCATCTATTAGTTGCTACAGATGTCGCTGCTCGAGGTATAGATGTTAGTGATCTTTCTCATATTATAAATTATAATCTCCCTGATAAAAACGAAATTTATACTCATCGAAGTGGTCGAACTGGTCGAGCTCAAAAATCCGGAGTATCTATTTCTATTCTTAATATGAGAGAAGTAGGAAAAATAAGAAGAATAGAAGCCATGCTTGGTAAAAAATTTAAGCATAAACAAGTTCCTAATGGCAAAATTATTCTAAATAATCAAATTGATAATTTTATTAAAGACGTAGAAGGATCAAATATTTATAAAGGAAAAGATGATGATAGTTATCAAGAAATTGTTAAAAAATTAAAAGAAGTTAAAAAAGAAGATTTAATAAAATATTTTATTGATGTTAAATTTGGTCATTTCATTAATAATTATCAAAATTCTCGTAATTTAAATGCTAATCCTAGTAGATCATTTAGTGATCGACGAGAACCTAAGGATAGATCGAGTCTTGATGAGAATAGTATGGATTTAAGAATTAATTTTGGTAAAAGAAATGGTTTTAATGTTAAAGGTCTTTTTTCATTAATTAATTCCAACAAGAGTTTACATGGTATTGTGGTTGGTAAAATAGATCTTCGTCAAGAATATTCTATTTTTTCAGTTGAAAAAGAAATGGTTCCTCATGTTATAAAATTTTTAAGTCAAAGTAGTTTTCGAGGTCGAAAAGTAAATATAGAAATTAGTAATGAAAATCCAGATTATAGAGCACCTAGCAGAAGATCTAGAAACGGAAATAGAAATAAATATAGAGGAAGTAGAAGCAGAAACGGATATCAAGGTAGATCAAGAAAAAGATAACATAATTCACCTCCCCTATTTCCCCTCCTTGTTAAGGAGGGGATTTAAAGGGGTGGTTAATTTCGATATTTTTAAATAAAAAACCACGTAGAAACAGGTTTAAAACCTATATCTACGTGGTTTTTTTAATCTACCAACTAACCAACTACTTCCCCACCAAAACTTTCAATTAAAGAACCAACAGAATCATTATCTAATTTTTTTTTATTGTTAGTGTAAACATTATCTAGTATCTGAGCATGATTTTTTTCATAGTCTTCGTCCACTATAATATTAACTATAATTTTTTCATTTAAAATGCCAGAAAGCACATCTTCCACATTTTGTTTATAATTAATGATTCGATCAGCGTGAAATTTAAATTTAAAACCAATAATTAATTTATCATTTTCTATATTTAAGGGATGACCTGATTTAACAAAAGCTGACAAAGAGTGATTATAATCTTTTAAATTTAGAAGTAATTGGGGCCAAATTTTAGTTACATCCTCAATTTTGGCATTAATTGAAGTATTAATATTAGGTTTTTTTTCATTTTGTATAGATGATTCATCTTTATCTACTTCCTTGAGAAAAATTGTCTTTTTTTTTTGAATTGTTTCTTCCTTGTTTTTTACAATTTGTTTTTCTTTGATTTTTTTTTCTTTTTGTGGAAATGACTCATCATAAATTGTCTCAGCATCAAAAAAATCGTTTTTAATAGCAATAATTGCCATTTCTAGAGGTAATTGTTTGAAAGCATCATTTTTAATATTATCAAAGGAAGAATAGAATTCTTTTAAAATACCATGCCAAATTTTTAAATCTAATTTTTGAGATTGTTCCATTATTTTTTCCTCTACATTTTTAGAAACATCCCATAAAAATTTTTCAGAAGCTCCTGCTAATTTAACTAAAATAATTTTTCGAATATAATTTATTAATTCCTCAGTAAAAAATTTTAAATCAACCCCATCCCCTACTAATTTATCTAAAGTTCTAATAGCCATATCAAATTTTTGATATAAAATATTATCAATTAGATTTAAAATTGGTTCATAATCAGATTCTGGCAAGATTAAGCTGGCAACTTCTTTTTTAACCTCATTATTTTCTGATAAGGATAAAATTTGTCCTAAAGTAGAAAGAGCATCTCTAACATAAACACCACTATAACGAGAAATTCTTTCTACTATTTCTTGATCAACTTTAATATTTTCTTTAGTGCAAACATTTAAAAGATGATTTTTTAATTTATTGATATCAACAGCTTTAAAATCAAATTTTTGACAACGAGAAATTACTGTAGCTGGTAATTTATGTAATTCAGTAGTTGCTAAAATAAAAATAGCATGTTGAGGTGGTTCTTCTAAGGTTTTTAAAAGAGCATTAAAAGCCTCTACAGTTAACATATGAACCTCATCAATAATAAAAACTTTATATTTTCCTCTACTAGGAGCGTATTTTACTCTTTCTCTTAATTCTCTAATTTCATTGATTCCTCTATTAGAGGCGGCGTCTATTTCTATTAAATCTAAATTATTACCCTTTGTTATTGATTTACAAATTTCGCATTCATTACAAGGTTCAAATCCTTTTAATTTTTCACAATTAATTGCTTTAGCAAAAACTCTAGCCATAGTTGTTTTCCCAATTCCTCGTGGTCCTGAAAATAAATAAGCATGAGCAATATTGTCATTATTAATTTCATTTTGAATGGTTAATTTAATATGATCTTGGCCAATAATTTCACTAAAATTTTGGGGGCGATATTTTCTATATAAAGTTTTAGACATTTTTTTAGCTATTAGCTATCAGGTATTAGCTGATAGGTTTATTTTTAAATGATAATACTATTTTACTTCAAAAAATAATTAATTACAAATTTGCCCCACAATTAACTTGTAGGGCAAATAAAATATGTAAAATTAATTTTTATATTAAATCATCTAACTCATCAGACTCAATTTGATTAGCTTGATCATTATCTTCTAGAGCACTAGAATCATTAATATCAAGTTTATTATCTGAATTTAAATCATCATCGAATTGAGCTTGATAATCCGCATCAGCAATTTGGGGATTTTTAACTATATTTTCTACTGCTGCCCAAATTGACTCTCCGTCTTGAGGAACAAGAATAATAACATCATCACCAGATTCTCCTTGGAAATAAGTGACACTAGCTTTCAAGGTTTTATATTCTCGTTCATTAGATATTACTTTAAAATCACCACTAATTGAATCTTGGACTAATTTTCCTTTAACTCTTTTTCTTTCAATTGGACCAATTTGTTTATAAACAAAGGTGCCATCAATTTTAATAGTTAATTTTAAGATATCCCCTTCAACCAGTTTTGATTTTGAACAATAATTAGCAGGAATGGAATATTTTTTACCATCTGGACCAATCATTTGTTGACCATCAAAAACACCTTCAATTATCTTTGAATCACCATTTATTTTTTCAGAACCAACTGATCGAGCTTTGATGTCGTGATTACTAGTATCAGCTTCCGATACTGAAATACCTAATTCATTAAAAATTGATTTAGCTTTATTTATTTCTAATTCTATGTGAGCGATAATTTCTTTTAATTCATCTAATTTATTGAACATTTTATTTTGATTTTTATTTTATTACTTAGTTAAATTATAACATTATTTTAAATCACTGTCATCCTGAAAGTGTCATCCTGAGCTTGACTCAGGATCTCGAGATTCCGGGTCAAGCCCGGAATGA
>JAIOTH010000117.1 GCA_021106915.1 bacterium
ATTTTAGAAGCAGGAGATATTTTTGTTGGAGAATCCTTTTTTTTCTCTTCATTTTTTTCTTGGGCAACTATTTCATCTTCTATAACCCCGCTCCATTTTAATATTTTTGCTTCCACTACATCTCTTTGAGAAGTATATCTTTCTCGAGAAACGCGAATTACTTTAGCAGTTGTCTCATCACTACTTTCTGGAATAGGGACTGGTTCTAAAGTGAGAGCTTGGAAAGGATTAGAAGCGATACCATCAATCATTAATTTAATATAAATTTTATATTTAGCTAAATTAACTAAATCTTCTTGAGTAACAAAGGGTAAAAATTCTTTTTCTAAAAATTCGGCATCAGCAGCTCCAATTCTAAAAGTTATCAGAGTACCTACATTACCAAAAATAGCAGCTGCTACAGATTCCTCAAGTTGTTCTATATATTGATGGGCTACTACTAAATTTAAACGATATTTTCGGGCTTCAGATAGTATATTAGTAAATGATTCAGTGGCAAAATTTTGAAATTCATCTACATAAAGGTAAAAATCCTCCCGATTTTCTTCGGGTATATCAACTCTACTCATAATTGCTAATTGAATCTTAGTAATAATCATTGCCCCTAAAAGAGCGGCATTATCTTCACCAATTCTTCCTTTGGATAGATTTAAAAGTAATATTTTATGATTATCTACTATATCTCGCATATCAATAGAAGACTTTACTTGTCCAACAATATTTCTAATCAAAGGTGTTGATAAAAATCTACCAACTTTATTTTGAATCGGAGCAATTGCTTCTGCTTGAAATTTTTGAGGATATTTTTCATACTCATTAACCCAAAAAGATTTAATTACTGGGTCACTAATGTGTTTAACTACTTTTTGACGATATTCTTTATCAACCAACATTCTCATAATTCCTAATAAAGTTGAGCCAGGATATTCTAATAAGGCAATAATGGCATTATTTAATAAATATTCTAAACGAGGCCCCCAAGAATCTGCCCAAATTTTCTTAAAAATACCTAAAAGACCAGAAGCAATTAAATGTCTCTTGCTTTCTTCAACACTTTCCAAAACATTAAAAGCAACTGGATGTTCAAAATCAGCTGGATTAATGTAAACCACATCATTAATTCTATCAGGAGGAATAAAATTGATAACTTTTTCTACTAAGTCACCATGAGGATCCACTAGAGCTATTCCATCTCCATTGATAATATTTTGAATTACCATATTTTCAATAATAGTGGTTTTACCCATTCCAGTTTTACCAATGACATACATATGACGACGACGATCATCTTTTCTAATTCCAAATTTTTTATATTCTCCGCGGTAATCAGTTTTAGCTAAGAGAGTTATATCTTGAGCCATATTTTTGTATCTTATTTTTAATTTTTTACTAGTTCGCAAATGGTAAATTAGTAGGTGGTTCTAAGCTACTACTAGTATTATTTTTTTCTTTGTCAGAATTAGGTAAATTTTGAGGGGAAGTTTCATTTTTCTTTTTTTTCTCTGTTTCAAACTCATCTTTAAATTTTTTCTTTTCTTTTTTATTTTTAGCAAATAAAGATTCAAATTGTTTATTGTCAATATTTAAATCTATCACTTCTTCTTTTTTTAATTTTTGATCAATTTCATCATTTGTAATAATTGGTTTATTTTCCGAGTTATTATTCGAAAATTTAGATTCCATCATATTTTCCAAAGGTAAGGACGTAGGAGGTTCAGTAGTTTTAGTTTCTGCTTTCTTAATTAACGGGGCCTTAACATTCATATCTGGAAAATGATAAATAGTTGCCAATTCTTCAGTAGAAAGAGTAAAAGAAGGAGCATCAAAGGGATTACGAGTAGTATATCTTTGTAAAAAAGTTTTAACTTTATGTCTCTCCCTAGTTTTCATGAAAACATAGTCCGGATCACTAGTTTTTTGAGAACTAAGTATGTTAGAGGCGTTAAATTGTTTGAAGGCTCCTAATAAAGCAAATCTACCCTTAGATATATTAAATTTGTCTTTAGGAGCAACGTAACAAGTTTTAAGCATTGTTTCATAATGCAATTTATTGAGCTTATTTTCCACATCAGAAATTTCATTTCTTTCTCCAGGAGTGAGCATATGTAATTCTGTGCCTTTTTCTTGAGTTTCTTCTACGTCACCCCATAATTTATAAATTGTTTCACTACCGAAATCAACTCCTTTCATGGCGGTATTAGTTAATTTATCAGAGAATGTTTCTTTGGAAGGTACTTCTCGACCCATCATTTTAGTAATATATTTTGTAGCTCCCTCAATAATAGGATCATTATTTATTGGTTTGGCTAGAATTAGAATTCCAATAAATTCACCAGGACCTATTTTGCTCATTATTTCTAAAAGAGAAGCTAGAGGATCAACAAAAGTTTGACTAAGACCATGTTCAAAGTTAGGATGAGTTTTAATTTGGAAAAAATCATCTTTTTCAAAATAAAATTCCATACCTAAGGCTTCGTATTTGGATTCTTTCTGATTGGCGTCTAAGGGGATAATAGACATATAGTCTTCTACTTCTGTGATTTGAGCATCTGGATAATGAGCATAAATACTGGATTTTAAAGTATCGGCATAATATCCTGGAGATCTAACTAAAAATTGAATATAGCCTTCAATGCTAACTATTTCTAAGCTAATTGATAATTGTAAAGATCCCTTAATATATCTATCCCAAGCCGTACGCCCATGTTTAATACCGTGAATAGTATTGAATAATTCTTCAATAGCTTTAATATTTTGTTCATTATCACTAGGAACATCAATAGCATATAAAATATAGTCATTATTTTGAACAAAGGCTCTTTTTTTATAATAAAACCAAGTAAAATAAGCTGTCCAAACAAAAATAACTAGCATCATTAGCCAGCCACCTTTTAAAAATATAAGCCATATTGAGCCCCAAATTCCAAGTTTTGAAAATTGTTCTACGACATTATAAAAGTCTATATAAAATTCCATGTTATTTTTGTTTTTGTCGAGCCGAGCTCGATTTTTGTTTTTTTAAAAGTTGATAAAATTAAATAGCGTTATTTTTTAACACTATTTAATTATATCACAAAATTAGTTTTTTTATTTTGTTTTTATTTACAGAGGTTTATTTTTTTGCTTTCTTTTTTTGATTACAAAAATATTGACCGTCTTTATTTTTTTGAATATTTGAATTATTAATGATTGCTAAATTAATAGTACTCTTTTTTACTAATTTTTTTTGGCTAACTTTTTCAATTAGTTCATCTTTTTTCATAGGTCCTTCTTTTTTTAAGATTTTTTCTACTACATCGGAAACTTTTCCAGCTTCATAATTCCATTTTTTCAAACCATAAATTCCTCGACCAACTAAAATATATTTATCATCTAAAATTAATTCATTGTGAATAGTTGCTGGATGAGCAACTTTTTTGTCAAAGTTCATTTTATTAATTTCCTCAGTAATTTCTCTAAAATGAAGTGGATAGCCTAAATTTTTCATAACTAAATAAATTTTATCACTCATTCTTTTAGGAACAATTGATTTCCAATTAATTAAGCCTAATTCGCCAAGTGGATTTTCTTTAATTTTTTTACTTGGTTCAAGGTAGTTTAATAAAATTTCTTCATTTAAAGAATTATTACTAAAATTTATTTCTGGTTCTTGATCATAATTTTTCCATAGTTTATTTTTATGAATGGGTTGATCTTTTTTTTCAAATAATTGAATAATAATATTAATAGCATCTTGAAATTCATTCCAATCATGATTCTTTTTTCTTAGAATAGGATAAAAATCATTATCCTCTTTACGAGTTTCATATTTTTCGTCTAAAATTTTATCTACTAAAAATTTGATAGTATTATAACTTTCTTTATTTTCTTCTTTATTTTTTTGTTCACTCAGAATTTTTTTAATTAAAGTGTCTTCTCCTAGTGCTCCTAGATATTTATCTAAAGTTTGATCAATCATTTTATCTAATAAGTGAATAGCATCTAATTTTTCAGAAATATTTTTAATTTTTTTAATCGCTAAATTTTCAATTTGACGAACTCTTTCTCGAGTAATACTATGACTTTTTCCAATACTTTCTAGGGTATGTTTGGGATTATTCTTCAAGCTATATCTTTTAGTAATAACTTCTTTTTCACGATCATTCAAAAATTTTAATAATTCTGATACGATTTTTTTAGGATCAAAATTAGAAGCAATTGAGTTAATAGCTTGTTTAGTTTTTGAATTTGTGTTCTTATTATCCATAAGATTTAATATAAAAAATTAATTTATAAAATTATATCATATATGAAAAAAATTGTCAAATATTTTAGACTTTAAAATTTAAATAATACCAAAAAAACCGCCATTTATTGCTTAAATGCTCTAAAATGACGATTTTGTAAAAGTGTAAAGTTTTAAGTCTTTTTTATCTTTTGTATTTTAGACGATACCAAAACATGAGAGCTGGAGAAGCTACAAAAATAGAAGAATAAGTTCCAAAAATTACACCTAAGATTAGTGCTAGGATGAAAAATCTAATACTATCACCACCAAAAATAAAAACAGAAGCTAAAACTATTAGAGTAGTAAAAGAAGTATTTAAAGAACGAGTAATGGTTTCGTTGATACTTAGATTTAATAAATCTTTAAAAGTTAAATCAGTTCTTTTATGTAAATTTTCTCGGATTCGGTCAAAGGTGACAATAGTATCATTAACCGAGTAACCTAAAATAGTTAATAGAGCGGTAATGAAAAAAGAGTCTATTTCTATATTCAACGTATAACCCAAAACACTAAAGATTCCTAAAATAATTATTACGTCGTGAAATAGAGCGATAATTGCTGAAAGTCCATATTTCCAAGACTCAACTGGTTTAGAAACTTTTCGAAAAGTGTAAGCAATATATAAAACAATAGCAATTAAAACAATTAAAATAGCCCATAAAGATTTTTCTTTTAACTCTTGACCAATAACTGGACCAATAGCATCAAATTTTTTTTCTTCAACCATCTTAATATCTTGATTTATCCCCTCCACCTTTTCTGAGGTGTGGGGATTTATAACTTTAGTTTCGATTTTTACATCTTCTATATTATCTCCGGCAATTTCTATATTTTTATTTTCTATATTTTTTTCATCCTCATTTACTTCTTTTGGGGGAGTAAATTTTTTATTTAAGGCAGATAAAATTTCTTGATGTTTTTCTTCACTAATAGCCGGCATTCTAATAATATAACCATTTTCACCGATAGGTTGAATTTTAATTTGCTCTATTTCTAGACTATTGATTATTTCTCTGACCTCGTCTATATTTGGTTTAGTGATGTCTTTAAATTCAATATTCATCATGGAACCACCAGTAAAATCAATACCTAAATTTAAACCAAAAATAGATAAGGAAATTATACTGGCTATTACCAATAAAGAAGATATTGTTAGCCAAATTTTATTTTTACCAATTACTTTTAATTTATACATGTGTTTAGTTCGTAGTTATTAATTTGCTTGTCTGTCGACAGGCAGGTAGTTTTTTATTTAGAGTTTATATCTCCTCGACTTTGCTTAGGATTTACACCAAAAAGCCAAAGAAATTTATTCATTTTTCTTTTAGCTATCAATTCTAAAAGATTTTTGGTAATTACAATAGCTGAAAACATAGAAACTAATATTCCGATTCCTAGAGTAATAGCAAAACCTTTAATCATACTAGCTCCGAAATAAGTTAAAATAATGCAAGTAATTAAAGAAGAAAAATTTGAATCTCTGATTGATGGCCATGCTCGACGAAAACCTTCTTTAACAGCTACGCTCAAATCTTGATTATCTTTTAATTCTTCTCTAGTCCTTTCAAAAATTAAAACATTAGCATCAACAGCTATTCCAATTGATAGTATAAAACCAGCTATACCAGATAAAGTTAATGTCACTGGCCATAATTCAAAAATTGATATAATTATTAAAGCATAGATGATCAAGGCCATTGTAGCTAGTAAACCTGGTAAACGGTAATAAATTATCATAAATAAAGCCAAAATAATTAAACCAATTAAACCAGCTT
>JAIOTH010000020.1 GCA_021106915.1 bacterium
AATAGATTAGAGCTTTAAAGAATGAATTAAATAATCAAAGATTTGTAGATAATGCACCTACTGAAATAGTTGATCAAGAAAAGAAAAAACTAACTGAAGCTGAAGAAATGTTAAAAAAGATGAGCAAATAAAGATATTAAACAATTTAAAAAGCCATTGAAATTCATCAATGGCTTTTTTTTATTCAATATTTTTACATTACTTCTAGAGCCTCCACCCCTAGAAGTTGCAATCCATTTTTCATAACTTGTTTTGTTGCTTCTACTAGCAACAAGCGAAAATCTTTTTGATCGCCTTTAGCTTTTAAAATTGAATCATGGTGATAAAATTTATTAAAAGCATGAGCGATATTAAAAAGACCATCTAGAAGATACAGAGGCTCATAATTAATTGCTGCCTCATATATACTTTTAGAAAAATCGTTTAAAATTTTAATTAGCTCCCATTCTGAATTACCAACTTCAAAATTAATAAGTTGATAAATTTCTTTATCAGATTTTTCCTTTCGCAATACTGAACAAATTCTAGCATAAGCATATTGCAAATATGGTCCAGTATTTCCTTCAAAGGATAAAGACTTTTTTGGATCAAAAATAGTCTCTGAGAGTCGCTTATTGCTCAGCATGTGAATCTTGATCGAAGCTAAAGCAATGGCTTGAGCTCGATAATCAAGTTGAGAAGATTCCAGATTAGGATAACGTTCCAATAAAATCTCTTTGGACATTTCCGTCATATCACTAATCAAATCATCAGCGTCTACGACAGTTCCTTCTCTAGATTTCATTTTCCCATCTGGTAAATTTACCATTCCATAGCTCAAATGATATACATTTTTCGCCCAAGGAAATCCAATGAGATCTAAGATAGCAAAAAGCTGTTTCATATAATATTCTTGCTCGGAACCAATACAGTACACAGAGTAATCCAACTCAAAATCATTAAATTTAATCTTTGCTAAATTAATATCTTGAGTGATATAGATTGAGGTTCCATCTGAACGAAGAACTACTTTTTGACCCAATTTATATTGACTCAAATCAGCTATTATTTCTCCATCAGAACCTTGGGTTAAAAATCTATATTCTAACTTCTGAGTAATAATATCTTTTCCTTTTTGATATAAATCTGACTCATAATAAATCTTGTCAAAATCAACACCTAGATCTTGATAGGTTTTTTCAAATCCTTCATATACCCAAGTATTCATTTTTTTCCATAAAGCAACTACTTCTAAATTTCCTTCTTCCCATTTTTGCAACATTTTTTGTGCTTCTTGAGATAAAGGCGACCATTTTAAAAATGCATCTTCAACATCTTTTTTTCTCTGATCGTCCAATTTACTTAAATCAATTTTATTGTCTAAATAATATTGATTCTCTTCTTTTTTTAATTCTTGAGCAAATAAGACATAAAAATTACCAACAAAATGATCTGGCTTAATGTCTTCTGACTCTGGTGTTTTATTTTCTCCCCATTTTTGGTAAGCCAGCATAGACTTACAAATATGGATTCCACGATCATTAACAATACTTGATTTAATTACCTTGAAACCAATGCTTGCTAATAATTCCGCACAAACCCAACCCAAAAGATTATTTCGTACATGGCCTAAATGTTGAGGTTTATTAGTATTAGGAGAAGAATATTCTACCATTACTTTTTTGCCTTGCCCTACGCTAGAATGACCAAATTCATCTTTTTGAGAAAAAATTTGCTCAAAAATTATCTGAGTAAACATTTCTCGATTCAAAAATAAATTTAAATACGGCCCATTGGCCTCCACTCTTTCAATGATGAAATTTTCTTTCGAAAAAAAATTCCCTACTAATCCTTTGGCAATCTCAATTGAATTTTTTTTCAATTCCTTTGCTAAGATAAAACATGGCAAAGAAACATCAGCCTTAACACCTCGTGGTGGTTTAGCCAAAAAAGAACTATCCACCTTAATTTTTAGATTACTAAATTGCAAAATAATCTCTGTTAATTCCTTAACTAAAATCATTGTTAAGTCATCTAAAAATCCGCCTTCAACAAAATCTCTTATTTTCATAAGATCCTCCTTATTTTTTTTATAATTTTATTTATATTTACTAAATAATGTTAAATCATTTATCATTACTTAATATTCAATTATAACGAAAAAAGACTATGTGTCAATAGCCTAGTCTTAAATTCTATTCCAAAACTTATTTTTTTATCAACTTTTTTAAAATTCCTACCTTAATTTAATTATTCATCGCTATATTTAAGGCAACTCTAGCTATAATCTCTACCGCATCAAATAATTTTATATCAATATCACTTTGCTTTATAGCCAAAGGAATCTCCGTACAACCTAAAACTATTCCTTCTATTTTTTTATCCTTAAAGCTATCCACAATATCCTTAATAATTAAAATATCCTCTATTCCTTGGGCTCCAGACATAACATTTAAAATAATATTGTTAATTTTTATTTGATCATCATTATTTATTGAAAAAGATTCAATTCTTAAATTATTTAACGAGTTTTGATATAGTTTTAATTTATTAGTAGTTTCTGAACTTAATAACAACACCTTGTTTAAATTATTATCTTTAACTTCTTCTGAAACCAAATCTATCATATTCAATATCGGAATTTTAATGGCGGATTGCATTACACCATGAAAACAATGCACTGTATTACAAGCTA
>JAIOTH010000014.1 GCA_021106915.1 bacterium
AAATCTTTACTTAATACTTTTAACGATTTTCTTAATAATTTATTAGCCCTTTCTTTATAGGTCTTTATAGAAGTCAATTCTCCCTCATGTAAATACATCCCTAAAAATCCATATTTTTGTCTATGTTGTTTTAATTGCTTATTTATTAAATTATTATTTAATTTCTCTCGTTTAATTTTAATCACTAACTTTAAAAGACTAAATTCTTCCTTATTCATAAAAATTGGCTTTTTTAAAGTAAGTATTAATCCCATTAATTTGTTTATCTCCTTAGAATTTAATCCTCTGTCTTTGAATATGGCTATAATCTTATCAGGATAAAAACTACCAACAAAATGATAATCATAAGCATAGCTACAAACTCTAACATAGTGATCACTATATTTTCCAAAAATCTTTTTTAACTGCAAATTAGTTTTATTTTTCAAATCTAACTTATTAATTTCTTCTACATACTTCTTAAATTGTTCAAATTCTTTAATCCAATCATTTGCCCATTTTTCTATATTTATTTCATTATCTTGATACATCTTTGAATATTTTAAAAAGTCAGATTTAGAAATAAATCTTGAACTTAAAATTTGTCGATAATTAGCAATCACGATTCTACCGTCATGAAAATCAGTAAAATATTTTATAAAACCATTAGCTACTGCATCAACAATTAATATTGGTAAATTTTTTCCTTTCTTGGTTAATTTAGTCCATTCCATAGATACTTCTTATTTGTTTAATTTTCTAACAATCCCCTGATTAGCATCTACCTCCACCAAATCACCATCTTTTAAGACTTGAGTAGCTATTTTGGTGCCGATAATACAGGGTTTTTTCATTTCTCGAGCTATTATTGCTGCATGACAAGTAATTCCACCCTCATCAGTAATAAAAGCAGAAGCTTTTTTCATTGCCAAAATAAATTCTGGAGTAGTCATTGGTGAAACTAATATATCTCCTTCTTTAATTTCATTAACTTGAGATTTTCTTTTGATGATTTTAATTCTACCCTTAACTTTACCCAAATATGCTGACTGTCCTTTGATAAAATTATTATTTTCTATTTTCTCAAACTGAAACTCATAATCTAAATTAATTTTCAAAAATTCCTTTAATTTAATTTTTTCAAATTTTTTTCCAGGAATAAATACCAAATTTTGCCAACGCTGTTTTAATTCTATTAAATTAGGAAAAAAATCTAAATCTTCTGTAATTACAGTAATATTCAAGTCTTTAATTTTAGGTTTTAAATTACTTAAAGTATTAGCAATTAAACGATTTGTATCATCATAATAAGTATCCACTTTCCTAATTTTCAAAGCTTGCTGATTAATTTTTGATGGAGTTCTTGAATCAATTGCTGAGTAATAAAAAATCGAAAAATACTTAGCTCCCTGATCAACTAATCTAACAAAATCTTTAAGTTCTGAAATAGATTTTAAATATTTCTGATCCCAATATTTTTGTAATTCTTTCAAAATAGAATAATATTTAGTCATCGCTTGCGAAAAAAAATCAGGATCAGATTGATTTTTCTTTAATAACTGATTTTGATACCATTGAATTGCTTGATGATTATGCCAAATTTCCACTACACCATCGACTAAATAAAAAATAATTGGCGGAAAATTAGGATTTTGATTTCCATCAATATCTAATAAATGAGCCTGATACCATATTTCCTGAATAATTAAAGAATTATCCCGAGTATATTCTTTAATAAATTTTTGTTTCATATCACGAAGTAATTATTGGTCGAAATTGCGTAATGTAAACCTTTTAACTTGATAATTATTTACTACCAATTTTCCAAACACCTTTCTCTCTAAAAGCAGGAATAGTTTGTCTTTTAGCTTTATTAAGTAAATTTTGATGAGATTCCTTACTCTTTTTAGCATAATCATTTAAAGTAATTATTTTTTTATCCTCTAAATAAGCTAAGCGTTTATAATAACTACTTGTCAGAGCTCGACCAATTATTTTTTCCATAATTCCTGTTTTTTTATTTTGATCAAACTCCTGAAAAGCATCATAATATTCAGCTCGATTAATATACTTAATATTTATTGGTACATATCCTTCTCGAATTAAAAGAAAATTATTAATAACTCTACCAATTCGACCATTACCATCAATAAAAGGATGAATACTCTCAAAGCCTAAATGCAACTTTGATATCCTTTTAATAATATGTTCTTGATTATTGGCTTTGTATTCTATAATCAAATTTTCTAAAAAATTTTTAATATCTTTTGGGACTGCTCCAATATGAGCACCAACTCTGACAAATTCATCTCCTCGACGAAAACGTCCAGCAATATCAGAATTAATATTTGATAATAATATTTTATGAAAAAATAACATTACATCTAAATCTAATTCCTTTTCTTTGGCTTTTGCATCAATATATTCCATCACTCTAACTAAATTTTTAGCTTCAAATATCTCTCTTTCAGAGACATAACGATCAAGATCAATTTGTAAAATAATTTTCTCAATTTCTTGCAGAGTTAAAGTTGAATTCTCGATAGCGTTAGAATTATAAACATGCTCAGGAATTTCTGCTTCCATAATTATCTTTAATAATGATTGTTTATTTTTTGAAGATTTATAATACCTTTCTCGTAGATTATGTATTTTATTAAAAACCTGCATTTTATTAGGCATATTTTTATTATATTTAGTTAATATACTCTAATTATATATAATATTAAC
>JAIOTH010000138.1 GCA_021106915.1 bacterium
TTAAAGAAATTATTGGTGATCTTACTCCTAGGGAGCAGAAAATTTTAGAAATGAGATTTGGTTTAACAGATGGCATTGCTCATACATTAGAAGAAGTTGGTCGAGAATTTGGTGTCACTCGGGAAAGAATTAGACAAATTGAAGCCAAGTCTTTACAAAAAATAGCTACTCAGGAAGGAGTGATTAAATTAAGGGATTATTAAGAGTAGTTTGTAGTGAGTAGTTAGTAGTTTGTAGTAGGGTTGACCCTGTTAAGTAAGATTTAAGAGTGTGCGGTAAATTAATTTTAATAATTTTTTTTGTATTATTAAGTTTATGGTATATGATTATTTTTTAAATCTTAATTTTGTTTTATCTAAATTATTTTTAGAGGATAAAATTATTTAACAGGGTTGATTTTTTTTGTTAATTATTCTATAATCTTACTATCTTAAAATAAGGATTATTTCGCGGCCTGCCTACCGGCAGGCAGGTAGCTCCCTCCTTCGCTTAAGCTACGGCGGGCAGGCAGTTGGTTCCCAACTTCGCCACAGGTATTTCAAAAATAAATTATTTAATAATCTTGAGTTATTAGATATAAAATTATTTCGCGGTAGCTCAGTTGGTTAGAGCGACTGGCTGTTAACCAGTAGGTCGTCGGTTCGAATCCGACCCGCGAAGCCAACCTAGTGCATGTTTCGAGGGACCGACTCGCTTTGGCGTAGCCATAGCGAAGCCAGGTTCCCATCGAAATGCATAGTAGATTGTAAAAAAGCATCTCAGGTGAGATGTTTTTTTGTTTTATTGAATTTATTTAGAAAATATTATTTAACAATACTTCCCATGATATCTTGGAAAAATATTAATTTCTTTTTATAATAAACTTTTTCTTTGCCAATAAAGTATTCCCAGTTTCCTTTAATTTTACAAACATATTTCCAGCTATTTTTTTTGTATTGTTTTGGTCCTCGAAAAGGTTTCTTAGGATTAGTATTTCTAAGAGCTTCCTTTAAAAATTTATATGTTTCTTGGGTATTAGTTTGCTTATTATCAATGTATTGACCCTGATAACTCATGATCCAGAAAGGATTATTTTGATAATAAACTATTTCTTTCCCAGGAGGAAAAATATGTCCGGCATAATTATCAAAGTATTTCCAATCTTTTTCAGAATAATAATATTCTTTATGTCCTAATAGCTTTGATTTTAGACATTTTGTTTTTTTACGTTCTAAATCAGTTCCTGCATAAGTTTTAAGATGTGCCGTATGTAAAAACTCAATAAATGATTTTTGTAAATTTGATTTATTTTTCATTGACATAAGTTATAAATAATGATATTTTTTAATGTTATCAATCATAACATTCTACTATTCAATAATAGAATATTATGATTAATATAGCAATCTTAAAAATAATAAAAATAGGAGGAAAAATGAAAAGGAAAAATGTCGTATGGAACCTAACACGGTTGTGTCCTTTCAGATGTACATTTTGTTGTGTATCAGCAAGCTATGTTCATGGATTTCAACAAGTTTATCCTATCGACGATAACACTCCGGTGTTAGAAGGGGAGTTATCATTTAATCAACAAGTTAAAGTACTTGAACAACTTGATGCTGAAAAATTCAGAATTGATTTTTCTGGTGGGGATGTTCTTATTAATCCTCGTAATATCGATTTGATTTTAATGGCTTCAGAAAAATTTGGTTCTGAAAATATTGGACTAAGTATTCCTGGTACTTTTACTACGCAACAGACCTTAGAACTATTAGCTGGGAAAATATCTGATGTAGAAATAACAATGGATAATATCCCGGGTACCAATGATCTACATAGACCATTGAATTATTCTAAATGTGCTTCATCGGCTATTCAAAGGTTAGTTGATGCTGGATTTTTTGTCGGAGTACAAACTGTTTTACGTCGAGAAAATATGTCTAAAGATCTGATGACAGAATTACATAATCATTTGAAAATTCTTGGTGTGCAAAAATGGAGTTTTCTAAGATTTGCTCCCGTTGGAAGAGGTTATGTTAAAGATGAAAATCATCCTAACAGTAATGAGTACAGAGAATTTTCTGGTATATTAGAGGAAATAACATTAGGTTCTCCCCTTGAAATCCACTACCAATATTTGATGCCCTTAAAAAAGGAAAGAAATTTTCATTGTCGAGCTGTTACTGATTCCATTGGAATAGCACCTAATGGAAAAGTTAGCGCTTGTTTTTGGGCTTTTGATTTTTATGGAGAGCCATTTGACGAAGTAGTCTTAGGAAGAGTTCCAGAAGAAAACATTGTAGATATACTTAAATCAGAAAAATCAGAACAATGGTCATTGTGTGGTTGTCAGGTAAACTATTGTCCGCTTAAAAAAATACTTAGGGAGGTAAAATTATGAACTATGCATTAATGACTTTTCTGTTCAACTTTTTTGAACTTGGTTGTTTTTTGTGGGCTATGCAAAATTTTGGTCTTGGACAGGCGGCAATTATAGCTGTTTGTGTAAAGATGGGGAGATTGTGTACGGAAACAATACAAGCCAAATCGCCAATTGTAATCACTGGGATATTTTCAATAGGAATTATTTTAGGGATACTATCTATACATAATTGGCTTTTAGCTTGTCTAGCTGCTCCGATGACAATTTATGGAATATCTAAGATTAGAGAGCATTATAGACTAATAGAAAAACCTTCAAAAGGATATAAGGTTTTTTCTCGTATATTAGCCTTTTGTTTAGCTCCCTTGTTTAATTTTTGGTTATTGATTCCTTTTGTATTATATTTGGGAATATCAACGAAAGGGTAACTTCATTCTTTCCGAAACTAGGGAATGCTAAATGGGAATACGCTCTTTTAAATGTTCATCATATGCATTATTTTGTTTATGCTTTCTTAATTCCTTATATTATGATTACAATGTTTAAGATTGATATTCTTCTTACTGGAATCATCTTTGTAATTGGGTGGGGAGCATACAACATCTATCAAGACAGGGTTGAATCTAAAACTTCTTATGTAGCTCATGGTCATATAATAGCAACGATAGGAATTAGTTTAATCTGGTATTTCTCACAAAATTTATTTTTAGTAATGTTAGGCTGGTTCCTCACCGGACTTGGTGGAGGAACTTTCTATATGATTAAAGATAAATTACCTCCTGATATTGGTAAGTCAGAAGTAGTTGAATTATGGGGGCAGTTTGTTGGGATGTTATTATTCGCTATTGCTGTAAATATCGAAAACCATACAATTATTTATTCTTGTGCTATAATATTTGCAGTTATTACAACTTTAATTGCAATATTTTTAGAAAGGAGAATGTCATGTCGGAAATAAAAGCTAAAACAATTGTAACCAAAAGTAAGCTTCCGGAGGTTGACTATTGTTTTAATCCTTATGTTGGATGTACACATGGATGTACTTATTGTTATGCTAGATTCATGGGTCGTTTTACTGGCCATGCTGATGAAAAATGGGGAACTTATCTTGACTGGAAAATAAACGCTCCAGAATTGTTGAAAAAGGAAATTCTGAAGATAAAAAAACAGGGTGGAACCGTAATCATCGGGAGTGTAACAGACTGTTATCAACCCATTGAAGAAAAGATAAATCTAACGCGGCAATGTTTAGAAATTTTCTTAGAACATCAAATTCCAATATCCATACTAACTAAGAATGTTTTAGTAAAAAAGGATTTTGATTTATTGAGACAGTTTAAACATTGTGAACTGGGTGTCAGTATTAGTATTCTTGATGAACAGCATCAGCGGATATTAGAACCAGGAACATCGAATCCTAGAGAAAGAATAACTGTTTTAGAGGAAGCTCATGCTCTTGGCATTGAAACTTATGCTTTCTTAGGACCAATTCATCCATTCCTAACTAACATTGAAGATATTTTTAAAGAAGTATCTCCATTTGTTAAATTTATTATGGCTGAAGTTCCAAACCTTCGTTGTGGAAATTGGAAAGATTTCAGCGAAGCTTTAATTAAGCTCGATATTGATCCAAGTGAATATAAACGAATAGCTGAAAGCGATAGTTTTTATAAGAAGATAAAAGGTCTTATAGAGAGATTGTGCGAAGAGAAAAAAATTGAGCTTCGTGGAATTTTTCGTCACTAAGTTATTTCTTAAAACAATGCCCTTGCTTTGTAATGAAGTGAGGGTATTTTTTGTTTTACGTAAAATAAAAAAAGTTAGATTTTGAATTAAGACGTGGTGCTGGACCGGTGAGGGTCCGATTTACGAAGCCATAAACTAGTCGCTAACGCTCCAGTTCATGGCTCGCCATTAATGCGGTAGAGTCTTTGGTGGATAATTAGCGTTTAGTTTATGTAGTGAACCTGAACGAAGTGAATGGTTTACTACACATCATTGAACATTGTTAATAGCAATGTTTTTTGTTTTTGTTGACCCCGACCACCACCCCTTTTGAATTTGAAGAACAAGTATTTTTTTGATAAGATAAAAGCATAATAATTTAATAATATACTTGTATTATCCTACTACTATGATAATACTATATAATATCTATGTCAAATAAATTATCGACCATTGCTAAAAACATTAAGAAGTTGAGAAAAGAGAAAGGTATTTCTCAAGATAGACTTTCTAAATTAGCTAATATTTCTTATAACACAATTATTAAGATTGAAAACGGAGCAATTCAAAATCCGGGTATTGATACTGTGCAAAAAATTGCTCAGGTTTTTAAAATTAAGGTAGATGATTTAATTAAATAGAATTATGCCAAAATTTAACGATATAAATCTAGACAAATGGAAAGATTCAGAAGTATGGACTGATAGTCTTTGGATTATCCCTAAAAGAGATAGTAGTGGTAAACATAGTGGTTCTTATCATGGTAATTTTGTTCCTCAAATTCCTCATCAGCTCATTTTAAGATATACAAAGAAGAATGATATTGTCTTCGATCCATTTGTTGGTAGTGGAACTACCACTTATGAAGCCGAAAGTTTAAAAAGAAATTTTATTGGGATTGATATTCAGAAAAAATTACTTGTAGATATTAAAAAGAATATTGATAATAAGAAAAACTTTTTTGATTTATTAAAGGGGGATAGTACAAAAAAAGAAACTTTTGAAGAAGTGAAGAAATTACTAAGAAGACATAAAAAGAAAAATGTTCAATTAGCTATTTTACACCCACCTTATTTTGATATTTTGAAATTTACAAAATCTAATACAGATTTGTCTAATGCATCCTCATTGAAAAGTTTTTTAGAAAAATTTTCTTTAGTTTTAAAAAATACTATATCTATTTTGGAAAAGGATCGTTATTTAGCAATAGTTATAGGTGATAAATATACAGCTGGTGAATGGGTTCCTTTAGGATTTTATTGTATGAACGAGGCTCAAAAATTGGGACTAACTTTAAAAAGTGTTATTATTAAGAACATGGAGGGTAATCGAGCTAAGAGAAACAAAGAGGCAATTTGGAAATATAGAGCTTTAGCTAGTGATTATTATATTTTTAAACATGAATATATTTTTATTTTTAAAGTAAATTAATATGACAAAAAAAGATTTATTTTTAGAACTTGCAAACCCAAATAAAAACGGAGAAAGTAGGTGGGTTCCAATTTTAGAGTTTGTTGATAAATACAAAGAACTTCAGCTCGGAAATGGGGGTAGTTGGTGTAGAGCTAGTTCTAGTTTGGCAAAAGAATATAAAATTGAATTTGATAAAAAAGTAACATCAGGAAATTCTATAGATAAGATTCGTTTAATTGGATTCAATAATAATAAAAATTTTAACCAAAATATTAGAAAAGATATTAAAGACTTTTATAAAAAACAAAATTGCGTAATGCTAGGTGTTAATGGAAAATCTGAAAATACAAAAATTGAAATTGATCATAAAGATGGAAGAAAAAATGATCATAGAATTTCTAGTCTCCAAGGTCAAGAATTGTCAGATTTTCAACCTCTTTCAAAAGCAGCAAACGACATTAAAAGACAAATTTGTAAAAAATTGTAGCATTGCAGCGAAAGGTTTACATTACTAAGTTGGGTTAATTTTTGCATAGGAGTTAATCCATCCATTCCTAATCCTCTATGCTTCTTACGATAGTTATAGTAATGAAGAAAGAGATTTAATTTGTATTGCATGCTATCTAAAGATTCATGAGGATAGAAA
>JAIOTH010000082.1 GCA_021106915.1 bacterium
CCGAATATTTTTGATAGATTATTTGGATCATTAGAATTTGATAATACTTTTACAAAAAGAGAATTAAATTATAAACCTGTTATTTCTACCGAACAAGGAATAAGGAAAATGGTAATGGCGTATGAAAATAACAAATAACAAAATATTATTTAAAATATAATAACTTAAACATTGAAGATTGCAATTATTATTATAGCACTTGGTTTTTGTTCATTCTTGTTAACATATTTGATAAGGCGTATAGCTTATAAACATAAGTTTGTTGATATTCCGAATGAAAGAAGTTTACATCATGTACCAACTCCTACTGGTGGTGGATTAGCAATTGTGATAACGTGGTATATTGGGATTTCAATATTGTTTTTTTTAAAGATGATTGATGGGGCTCTTTATTTTGCCTTATTAAGTGGAATACTATTGGCTATTGTAAGCCTAATTGACGATTTTGTAGACTTAAAACCTTCTGTTCGGCTTTTGTTTCATTTTATTACGGCCATTATTGCTTTTGTATTTTTAAAAGGCTTACGACCATTCATTATTCCCGGAGTTGATATGGACTATTTCTTTCTGATATATCCTATAGCAATTGTAGGAATGGTTTGGTTTATCAATTTGTTTAATTTTATGGATGGAGTTGATGGATTTGCCTCGTTAGAAGCACTAATTATTAGTTTAGTATTATTTATTCTCTCAAGTGATATTATTAATATTTTATTAATAGCATGTATATTAGGTTTTTTGTATTGGAACTGGCCCAAAGCAAAGATTTTTATGGGTGACGTTGGAAGCACACAGCTTGGTTTTATTCTTATTGTATTAGGCATTCATTTTCATAACACCTTACAATTTTCAATTCTGAACTGGATTATGCTTTCATCTCCATTTTGGTTTGATGCAACATTTACATTGTATCGCAGATGGAGAAATGGAGAAAAATTAAGTCAAGCTCACAGGAAACATACATATCAAAGGATCGTTCAAAGCGGTTTTTCACATCAGAAAGTAAATTTCTATTTAATTGGAATTAATGCATTAGTTGTGCTAATGATATTTATATATAGAGAAATAAATATCTTAAAAATACCTCTTTTTTTAACTAGTTTAGTCTTCTTTTACCTGATCACAAAACTTGTAGATAAAAAAGTTCCATTTAAATAATCTTTTTATAAACAGAGAAATTGATAAAAAGTAAAAACATATTTCATTCTTTATTAAAGTCAGAAATTTTTCGTAATACTTCTATTCTTATTTCTGGGACCGCAATTGCTCAATTAATCCCTATTCTCTTGCAGCCAGTTCTAAGAAGGTATTATACACCGGAAACATTTGGTGCTTATGCTGTATATACAAGTCTTATTGGGATTTTATATGTATTATCATCGTTCAGATATGAGATGGCCATAATCCATCCAAAGAAAGATAAAATTGCAGCTAATTTATTAGTTTTATCTCAAGGGTTTAACCTCATTTTTAATTTCGGTTTATTTATTGTTATATATTTTTTTAACGATAAGATTTTAGAATTTTTAAATATATCACCTAAGTATTCCATCTTTATTTATTTAGTCCCTCTAGGAACACTTTTGTATAACTTTTATCAAAGTACACATTATTGGTTAATTAGGGAAAAAGCCTTTTTTGCTGTTTCTGTAAATAAGTTTGTTAGAAGAGGTACGGAAGGTACTTTGCAAATTGTTTTTAAATTTGTTTTTCAGCAATTTGGCTTAATTCTGGGAGATATTTTTGGTCATTTTGTTAATTGCTTGTCTGGAATTATTCAATCGAAAAAGAAAAGATTCTCAATAAATGGCATTAGTACTGTAAAAATAAAATATGTTTCGAAGAAATATTTGGAATATCCAAAATATAACATGATTAGTAGTTTTATGGGAGTATTTAGCTTATTAGCGCCTACCTTGATAATTAATAAGTTTTTTAGTTCAGAATATGCCGGGTATTATGATTTGTCCAAATTAGTTTTATCTATACCATTAGCACTAATTGCAGGATCTATTGCAAATGTTTTATTACAACATTTTTCCGAAAAAAAAAGGAATAAAATTAGCATTAAGGGAGATTTTCTTATAGTATTTATTGGAGTTTTAATTATAGCGATATTGGAAATTTTAGTGATTAATTTATTTGGAACTAGATTATTTAGCTTATTTTTTGGATCGGAATGGGAAATTTCCGGAACTATATCAAAAATTCTGGTTTGGTCTTATGCTATAAATTTTATAGCATTTTCATTTAGCAGTGTATTTATTTCTTTAGAGAAAATAAAACTACTAAGTGTTTGGCAACTGTTCCATTTTATAGCTATAATAGTGCTCATATTTTTTAAGAACCTAGATTTTAATTATTTTATAAGACTTTATGTTCTTATTGAGATTATATGTTTTACATTTAATTTTATCCTTTTATTTTTGATTGTTAAAAAATATGAAAAGAAGATCTTAATAAATTAAATCTTTATTAAAAAACATTTGTTTGATTTTTTACCAGGAGTAATGTTATGGCTAACAAAAAGAAAATAGTGTTGATTGTTCCAATATTGGCTCATTACAGAAAAGATATTTATAATTATCTTTCAAATTCTGATGAATTTGAATTTATTTTTTTTGGTGGTAACAGATATGAAAATATTAAAAGTATAAAAGGGATTAACTCTAAAACATTTAATTATTTCTCGTTTTCATTTCTTAAGCATAAGTTTTATTTTTTGGAAGGAGTAATTAAAAACATCCTGAAAATTAAACCAGATGCGATTATTGTGTCAGGAGTTGATTTTCATTTGATTCATACTCTGATATTATTTGTTTTATATCGAATTCTTCTTCGAAAGAAATTTTATTGGTGGTCTCAAGGCACAATGGGACATCAGGGTAAGTTTGGCTGGTTAATGCGTAAAATGGTTTATAAATTATCTTCGGGAATATTATTATATAGTGAGGCGGGCAAAAAGAATTTGCTCCAAATGAAAATAAAATCTGAGAAATTAACGGTTGTGAATAATAGTCTTAATGTTGAAGATTATGGGTATTTACACCATAATATTCTTGAAAACTTAAGGAAGGATAATAATTTTGACATCTTATTTTCCGGAAGATTAACTCATAAAGTTAAATTGGAAATTTTAATACAGGCCTTAAATCAAATTAAAAATAGTGGAATTAACGATTTTAGATGCTATGTTATTGGTGATGGTGATCTGGGGAAATATAAAAAGATGGCAAAAGAATATCATGTTGACGATCATATGATGTTTTTAGGATCCTTATATGGTCATGATGCT
Organism: bacterium; assembly: GCA_021106915.1. GTDB lineage: Bacteria > Patescibacteriota > Patescibacteriia > UBA1558 > S5-K13 > JAIOTH01. The sequence goes on from JAIOTH010000082.1 coordinate 3,296, forward strand.
CATAAATACTTTCTTGAATCAGACTTATTTGTATATCCGGGGGGGATAGGCTTATCTATACTACATGCACTATCGTTTGGATTACCAGTTATAACAACAGATAATTTTTCTTTACATTTTCCTGAGATTGAATTATTAGAGCCAGGTGTAAATGGCGATTTCTATAAAGATGAAGATCCTATGAGTTTAGCAGATATAATTCTAAAATGGAAGAATAATGTTTTAGAATCTAAAAAATACTATTCTAAAAATTGTATTAGAAGTATTAAAAATCATAGTTATATACCCGAAAAAGTTAGTGATACTGTATTGCAGTTTTTAAGGAATGATATAAATAAATGAAATAACCTTTTATGAATCAAGGAAGGACTATAGTAGTAAACGATATAGCTGCAACTTCTGCAGGTGCTTATACAATTTTAGTGCAATTTCTCGAAGAAATATCAAATACTGCAGAGACAAAAGCTTTTGATTGGATCATATTTGTTTCTTGCAAAGAATTAATGAAATACAATAAGGATAATATTAAAATTATAAATATTAATTCTAAGAGTTGGCTTAAGCGAATTTTGTGGGATTTATTTGGTCTCCCGTATTGGTTAAAAAGAAATAATATAAATGTATATAGCATTTATTCTTTACAAAATACTGGAATTCCATTTGTGAGAATAAAACAATACATATATATTCATCAACCATTAATTTTAGGTAAAGACATAAATTTGAAAAGGTTTGAGTGGAAAATAAAGCTTTATCGATATATTTACTATTATTGTGTGAAATGGACTATAAATAAAAGATCAACGATTATTGTTCAAACGAAATGGATGAAAGAAGAGCTTTGCAAGCAATTTAAAATAAGCAAGAATAATATTGTTATTATAAAACCGAATATAAATATTGATTTCAAGATTAAAATAGAAGAACCGAAAAAATATTCATACCAGTTGTTTTATCCCGCAGTACCGATTGTATCATATAAAAATCATGAGCTTTTAATAAGAACGTTATTCGAACTTAGAAATATAAACTCTGAATTGTTTTCAAAGATTAAGGTAATATTTACAACAAAACAAAGTTTTAATAAATTAACGGAATATTATTATTCTCTGAGTAAAAGACTAAATGTTTCAGATAAAATTGAATGGCTTGGTTATTTGAATAAAAGACAAATGGAAGAGAAGTATTTAAAAAGCGATATATTTCTGTTTCCTTCTAAATTGGAATCGTTTGGATTGCCGTTAATTGAGGCTGCTTATAGAAAAAGAAAAGTATTTACACTTGATAATAGCTTTTCACGAGAGTTACTTGATGGCTATTCAGGTGTTAATTACTTAAAAGATGACCCCGGAATTTGGGCAAAGCAAATTGAAATTTATTATAATGAAAATATATCAAGAAATAGAATTGAAGAAAAATTCAATATGAAGAAACATAAAGATACAAGTATAATTAATTTCTTAATGAAATAAGAAAATTTAAAAAAAGCTTTTTGAACTATTTTAAAAATCAAAAAAGATTTAAAGAACTTTTAAAAATAAAATGAATAAATCAATAAAACAATTTGTAAGATCAGATCTTCAATATTATTTATTTCTTATAGTGGCATTACTAATACCATTGACAAGAAAAAACTTACCTATTGTTATGGTGTTATGGGGTTTTTCTGGTGTTATTTATATCCGTAAAATAAAAATAGAATCTTATAAACAATTAATATTACTACTATTTCCTTTTTTGTTTTTTATAAGTCATATAATCGGTTTAATTTATTACGATGATTTAAAGAAAGGTTTATTTGATTTGGAGGTAAAGCTTTCTATATTGTTTATTCCGGTTGTAGCTGTATTTATTACTGAAAAAGTCAGGGTCAATTATCGATTAATTTTAAAGTTTTTTATTTTTGGAAATTTTATTGCCAGTATAATTTGTTTAATTCTTGCTTTTTCAAATAGTATTAGTATTAATGACCTGGGAGATACTATTTTTGAACCCTCTTACTGGGATGCAACAAAAGATTTAAGTTTTTTCCAACTTGTTAATCTGCGAGCAAGTTATTTTGCCTATAGTTTTTTAAGTCATTTTCATCACCCAACTTATTTTTCTGTATATATTATTTTTTCAATTTTTATATTGATTTATTTAATAAGATCAAGTAAAAAAAGAAATTTAATATCTTATGGCCTAATTGTTTATTTTTCAATTTTTATATGGTTACTAGGGAGCCGTGCTGGATATTTTACTTATTTAATCAGTTTTTTTAGTTTCTTTTTAATAATTATTCTTCAATATAAAAAATATTGGATTGGTATAGGAATGCTGATAATGGGAGTAGTTCTTACTGTTTTGGTTTTAACTAACTCACAGATAAATAAAAATATTACGGAAACGGTTAATATTATTGAGCACAATGAATCCTTGAGTAAAGATTCAGACATAAGGCTATGGCTTTGGAAATCAGGGATTGAAGTATTCAATGACAACCTTTTGTTTGGAGTAGGGACAGGAGATATTGATGAAGTAATGAAAAAGAAATATCAGAAGTATGATTTAACTGAGGCTCAGGAGCATAACCTTAATGCACATAA
>JAIOTH010000047.1 GCA_021106915.1 bacterium
AATAAATGTGCATATAATTAGCCTGAAAAAGTCCTGCTATAGGATCATTTTCAAAATCATGACCTTCTCTTACTCCTAATTTTGTAGTACCTATTCTAGAAATAAACTCTATGCCAGCAGAATTCAAAGAAAATGGTATATATTGATCAGGAGTCATATAATTTATATATTTTCTTTCTGATGAATTAATAGCTTCATTATCAGAAATATTTCCATAATCTTCATCATTAGGATAATTATTTTCTACACCTGATGCGTCAACTATTGTAACATAAGCCTCATTATCATTTTCTTGAGCATGTGACCCAGTATTGTATAAATATAATTCTGCTGATTCTATAAGGGTATTATTTCCTAAAAAACTCGTATCAAATGGCAAAAAACCTCTAGTTATACTAAAAGTGTAATGACCACCTCTTTTTGATTCCACTATTTTAGCAACAATAGCTCCACTATAAAAGTTATTGCTAATTTCAGCGTCATGACATTCACTCCAAGAAGTACAACCATAATTAGACATATAAGCATCTCCACTTCCAGAATAACTACTAACCATTTCATCAGTTCTTATTGGATTCTCAACTTTCTTTATTACTTGATCATCATCGCTAATAATTAAATTTGTGTCTATATTTTCAAATTGATTAGTCAAATTGTCAAAATAATGAACATCTCCTATGTATATTTTACTAGCATACACTTCTTTACCATCTTTCTTGTGTCCTATTAAATAGGTTTTACTATTTTTATTTCTTTTATCAATTAATTCTGTTCTTTCAGAATATATAATATTATTAACTTCTGGATCTATTTGTTTTAAATTACTCAATTTTGAATCACCTGAATTAGCAGACTCATTCCTTCCTGAGCTAACATTCACTAATTCCCCATCCAAAGATGATTGAAAATAATCTTCTGTATATAATTTATCAACTCCTTTACGAGCTATTCTTGTAATATGAGGAATATTAATTGACCAACCATAACCAAAAATATTAGCATTATTATTGTCCTGACTATTATAAGATAATTTTAAATCTGGTTCTAAGCCCTTTCTTCCCAAAGGAACATTAAAAGGATAATTATAAATTAAGGCACCAGTCATTTCATCTGTTTCCAAATTTAAACTATCTTTCATAGATTCTATAGACGAATCTTGAGATTGATTATCATCTCTGGAATTCTCAGGCTCTTTTTCTTTTTCATCTTTCTTATCTTGATCGAAATTATCAGATAAATCATTTTCCTCTTCGGAATTATCAACTTCTTCATCCTTAATTATTTCTAAAGGTTTTATTAACTCAATATTTTTCGATTCAACATCCGATTCATTAATAATATTTTCAATAGGTTTTTCTAAAACTTCTGCATTATTATCAAAAACTTCTTCAGCTAAAACATCCACTCCAGAAAAAGAAAAAATTATTAAAAAAACAACGAACTTTTTAAACATATAATTTTATTTTACTTATGTCTTAATACTACTTTTTTTAAAATTACAATTCAATCAACTTATCTACAGTTAAAACAGCCGTCTCACATCGAAGACGGCTCTCAAAAAATTCCGAATTTTAAAAAATTAAACAACTTTTTATTAACAGATCTAAATTAAGAATACTTATCATTCTGAACAATGTCATCCTGAAGATGTCATCCTGAGCTTGACTCAGGATCTTAATTTATTCAGGATCTCAATTCATTCAGGATCTCGAGATTCCCTGCCTACCGGCAGGCAGGCGGATCAAGTCCGGAATGACAACGTGCATATTAACGCTGGGGAGACCCTCAAGTCCGGAATGACAATTCAAAAGTATCATTGGTATATTAGTATCACCAAATTTGTATCATTAGTATTATTCAAACCACTGAATAGTATAACCATTTGGAACTTCAGCTGCAAAATCTCGATCCGGACATTCTCCTTTTCCATGATCATCTACCTCATCCTCAAAGCCAGTCACTTGAAAAATAGCAAAAGAACGATTACAACCATATTCATAAGCTTTAAATTTATGATAACGATAATTATAAACTTCATCATTTTTAGGATCAAAAATCGAAGATATTAAATTAAGATCCTGTAAAGATTTAAATAAAGTTTTATTTTTAGTTTGAGGATCATAACTAGAATCCCATTCGTTATCACTCTGATTTTCTGGAAGTTTTCCATAATTTAATAAATACAACTCAACAATTTTGTCGACTTGTTTAATATCTCCTTTTCTTCTAATGTCTCGCATTACTTTCCAACGATCATTCATATAAATACCTAAAACCACTACAGCACAAATTACAATGCTAACTAATAAAGCAGTCGAGAGTAAAGAATTGATTCCTTTTCCGTTTGTCATAATACTTTAATTATAACAAAAAAATCCACTAAATTAAATTTAATGGATTTCTATGTAAAGTATAATTTAAAATTATTCCTTTTTTTCTTTGTCTCCTTCGGCACTACCTTCAGTTGGCTTTGACTTTTCTTCACCAGAATCTCCTTCACCTTCTTTAGTTTCACCTTCAGCACTACCTTCAACTTCTTCACTTTCTTCTTTTGCCTCTTCTTCTTCTTTCAATTCTTTAGCTAGCTTAGGAGCTTTAACAGAAACAATTACTTGAGTTTTAGAACTTAAAATTTCAACCTTATCACTAATATCCAAATCAGAGATATAAATAATATCATTCAATTCTTCTAACTTAGATAAATCAACTTTAATTTCTGAAATCAAATCTTTAGCCAAACATTCAATTTTGATTCTATCCATATCAGTAACTATTAAACCACCAGATTCTTTAACTGCTTTTGATTCACCAAAAAATACCAATGGTACTTGTACGGAAAATTTACGATCTTCTTGAAATTCATAAAAATCAACATGAATTACTTTCTCATCTACTGGATCTCTTTGAATCTTATGAATCAAAACTTGATGTTCTTGATCATCTGTCTTTAAATTTACTATCTGTGATCTACCAGCTTTAGCAAAAATTTTTGCAAAATCTTGCCTTTTAATTTTTATGTTAATATTTTCTCTACCTGGGCCATAACTAACAGCTGGTAAATAATCTGAATGTAAAAGATTTTTAGGATTTGCACCTCCTAAATTCTCCCTTTTTTCAACTTTTAAAATTATTTCTGTCATATATTTTATTTTTGCTTATAGCTTATAGCTTATAACTTTTTTTAAATTAATTAATAGACCTATTGTAAAATAACTTGGGCTTTGTGTCAACCCTATTAAACAATATTATCATTTCAAGGATAAAATTAAAATTTAAGCTAGTATTTTAGAATAAATATAAGTCGTTGAATAGTAAAAA
>JAIOTH010000053.1 GCA_021106915.1 bacterium
GCTACAACTGGCACCATTTGTTTAAATTTAAACTTTGGGGAAAAATTCATTATATTTTTCATAGTTTTGTTTTCGCGTCTAGTTTCCAAAAGCTTGTTTTTAAGTGCTAATTTAAACTTTTCAGAAGCCGGCTCGAGTTTGAATTTAGATTGTTTAATTTTCTCTTCTGCCTTCAATAACGAAACAGAGCCTAAATTATTACACTTTTTTAAATCATCTTTTTTTGATGAATTTTTATTTTTTTTGTTTATCATATATTTTATTAAAATTTTTAAGAGCTCGAAAAGTTAAAACTCGCACATTATTAATAGATATCTTTAAAATTTCTGATATTTCACCACCATCCATTTCTGCAAAAAATTTAAAATACAAAATTTCTGAATATCTTTTAGGCATTTTTCTTAAAATAATATTCACCATTTCCTGATTTTCTAATACAATAAATTTTTCTTCTGGCGATTTTTCTTCTGACTCTAAAACATTTTCAAACTTTTCTAAATCTAAATCTTTCCTTTTTCCAGATTTACGATAATGATCTATTAATTTATTGGTAGCTATCCTATAAATCCAAGCCTTAAAATAACCCTCTTTTTGACTAAACTTCTTTAAATTACTAAAAACCTTTAAAAATGTCTCTGACATTAAATCTTCAGCAACCTCTCGATTTCCAGTTCTTTTAAACAAATAGCCATATATTTTTGGAAAATAATAATTATATAAAATTTCAAAAGCTTGATCATCATTAACAGCTTTTTTGATTAATTCAAATTCATTTTCCAAAACATCTTTTTTTTCACCATCAACCATGGTTCTATAATTTAAAACGAATAATAAGAAAAAGCATTACGCTTTTTTAAGATTACTTAAAAAACTAAAATCTAAAACAAATATAATTATTTTTCAACTCTTATTTTAATTATACTAAAAAATTCATAAAAAGAAAAAATAAAATTTACTAAATCAATAAAAAAATTGCCACAATTAATAATAAAACAGCTGATATAATTGAAGATATTTTTGAAAAAAATTTTAATTTTGAAACAAGCTTATTTTTAACTTTAATAATTACAAAACTAAACATCAAAAGAGTTGTCCAAATTCCCAAACCAAAAACAATAATTACTGGCACAATCCAAGCAATCTTACCAATACTCAAAAGAATAACCATAATCGCCCAACCAATTGTACAAGGAGCAAGTCCTGCGATAAAAGCTAATGTTGCCGCTTTTTTAGCGCTTGAACTATGACTATATTCGTCCTGAGGTATAAAATTTTTAATCAAATAATACAAAGCCATTAGCAATAAAACATAAGCTCCAAATTTTTGTAAAGCGTTTATGTAATTATAAACATTACCTGAATAAGATAATAATTTAAAAACAAGAGACAAGACAATAACATCCGCCAAATGAGTAATAGTCATAATCGACGAAAAAATCAAAGCATCTTTTTTGCCCTTATCATACTCCACTAAATATGAAATCAATATTCCCTTGCCATGACCACTTTCAAAAGCATGCAAAACACCTAAAATATAAATTAGTAATAAAATAAAAAATTTAGATAAAAACCCATCTTGATCAAACAAAATTTTAATTTTATCTAAAAACTTTTGTAGCCTTCCTGTCTTAAAAAATCTAGCTGAATTTATTTTTTCAGTTTTAATACTTTCTTCTGAAGTGACTACAATTTTATCTTGTTGCTTATTTACTAACTGTAAATTATTTTTTTCCAAATTTTCCTTTTGCTCATTTTTAATTTCAGTTTCATCGATTTCTTCTATTTGATTTTTAACTTGTTCAACTTTATTACCAACAAAATTCTCGTATTCATCCTTTTTGAAATAATTATTATATTTATTTTTTGCTTCATCAATAGATACTTTTTCTTTTTGCCCTGGTGAAACATTCCAATCCAAGGGATCCCAACCATTATCCACTTCTTCTCTATCTGTATACCCATCAAAATCCGAATCTGAAATATTCAAATTTGTATTATATAATTTTTCCTCATCATCAGATAAACCATCATTATCAGTATCAACTATTTTAACTGCATTATTAAATTCACTCCTAAAATCAAAAACTCCTGATATTATTTTTGCCGTTAAAATCTTCTCGCTATATTCATTTCCTCCCCTAATAAATGTCTGAATCTGTCCATTCTTAAAAAATACCATTTTATTAGTCTGTAAATTCGAATATTCAATGAATAATTCATTAGTATATTTAAATTCAGCTATTATATTTTTACAATCTAACACATAATCAATCTCTAACCCACCACCCAGTATTTCAAATTCATCCATTGGCGGTAAATTAGCGGAAATCATTTGGCATTTTATTTCATTATTTTTAAATGACAAATTACTATCCAAATAATCAACAATAACTTCTTTGTGCTTATAAAAATCTGCTGATGAGCTATGACTAATCTCTTTACTATCAAAAAGTAAACCAATCAAAAATGGATGAACATAGGTACGTACTTCAATTTTTGAACTATCACTAGAAACATAAAACTCACTGCCAGTAATGTCCAAAGGATGTGCTAAAATTTTAGGTATATTAAAAAATATCCCCATTAAAAAAATAATAAAAATCAAAAAAATATTCTTTTTTATATTCTCTACTTTCATTTTTTTAATTTTGAAACTAGAACTATTACCTATAAGCTATTATAACATTGTTTAAATTATAAATTAAAAAATTGTTTAACGAGGTTGACCCCATTAAATAATTTTATCCCTTTCCTAATTAAGTATAAATATTTATTTTATTTTTCCCACATTTATAGTATTATAATTTAAATCTTATTTAACGGGGTTGACTTATTTTAAAAATAAAGTTAAACTTAAGGTAATCTTAAAATTAACAATTCATTTTCGCTTTCTTCTGCATTATGACTTCATTTTATTACGTCATAACTCCGAAGGACAAAAAAGTTGCGATGGACAAAAAAATTTATGGAAACATTAGTCGGTTTAAAAAAACTAAGAGAAAATATGAACATTTATATTGAACAAGTTAATCAAGGTAAATCTTTTATTATTCTTCGTAAATCAAAACCTCTTTTTAAAATCTCTCCTCTATTAGAAGAAGGGCTATGGGAACCAGTAATTGATTTTACTAAAATAAAAAAAGGTGGTCTGGATATTGATAAATTAATCTCTCGACTATAATTATATGGTTTATCCCGTTAGATAAAATAAGGAGCTATAAATTTATCTTTAATAATGGGAAAATATTAATTTATATTTAGAATGATAAAATAAAATCTAATGGGATGTATAAAATTCAAAAAGTCTTAAAAAAATTAAATTCTTCAGAAAAAAAACGAATCAAACTAATTTTAATCAGCTTAAAAAATGGAAAAATAAAAAATTTAGACCTTAAGAAGCTTAAAGGTCAAAAAGATATCTACCGAATACGCAAAGGTAAAATTAGAATAATTTACAAAATTAATAAAAATAAAAAAATTAATATTCTAAGCATTGAAAGAAGAAGTGACACAAGCTACAAATTATAATATCTTTCTATTTTAAATTTTTCATATTTAACCTCACTAACTTTAAATCATCATAAGAATATTTTTCCTTTAAATATTCATAAACTGGTTTTAATTTTTCTAAACCACATTTATTAAAACCTTTTTCTATCTTTTTATAAATAGTCTTCTTGGGCATTAAATATTCAATATCTATCTGTATTTCATCTGCAATGAGTTTTTCTAAATGATTAACAATTGTTATTTGTTTTAAGCCTTCTTTCTTAGCTATTTTTTCTAAACTTAATCCTTGCTTAATAAGCTCTAATGTTTCTAATTTATTTGGTTTCTTTTTTTCTTTTTTCTGGAATATATCTTGAACTAAATTATCTTGGACAAATTTATCCTGTCGCTCTTGTATTTCTTGATCTGATATTTCCTTTAATAATTTAAAATTATTAACTGATCTGGTCTGTAAAGTTTTATCAAAAATCAAAATCTGAGAATTAACCTCCAGAGCCATAGAATTAAAACCTTTTAATTTCAATCCTTCCAAATTTCTAACCCTAGAAAGAGCTACGTAGCCCATACCTGGCGTAAATGCTTTTGATAAATCAATTTCTGCTAAATCTAAACTCATTCCCTGACTTTTGTGGATGGTAATTGCCCAAGCTAGTCGCAAAGGAAATTGTCTAATTTCCGCTAATTTTTTTTCACCTTCTTCAATTATCCAAACATCTGGTTTTACAAAAATTATTTTTCCGCTCTTAATTCTAACCTGGGGATAATCTGTAAATTTATCAAATCCAATTACCTCTCCCAAGGTACCATTGACTACTCCTACTTCAAAATTATTTTTTACAAACATAACTTTGGCACCAACTTTTAAAATTAAATTTTCTGGTACTAAGCAAGTTTTTTTCAAAATTTCTACTATATTTTTTCGACCGCTATAAGTCATTTCATACTGCTTAGGCTTATTCTTAATTTTATCAAGTTCTTTTAAATTCATTTCATCAACATCTACATTATGAGTATAAAGTTTTGTTGGTTCAATATAAAAATCAAAATTCTGATTAATTTTTTGATTAAGCAAATCACGACTTACTCTACTCACTTGTCCAGATCTAATTTCATTTAAAATATTTATAAAATGCACATCATCTTGACGAAACTGCTCATCTAAATAACAAATTCTGGGATTCATACTTTGCCAAATATTTGATTCGATGATAAATTTTGCTTTTTGTCCGTATTTAGCAACTGGCGGAAGTTGAAAAAAATCACCTGATAAAACAATCTGCATTCCTCCAAAAGGACGTAAATCCTTACGAAAAATCTGACATAATTGATTAACCAAATCTAATTGATGAGCATGGAGCATAGAAACTTCATCAATAATCAAAACTGATGTTCCTAAATAATGTTTTTTTAAATAACTTTTTTTCAAAAGCTTTTTTATGTCCTGTTCTGTTATTTCGTCCTTAATACCCATTCCCGACCAAGAATGAATTGTAGTCCCACCTAGATGAGTAGCAGCAATTCCAGTAGAAGCTGTAATCGCCACGGGAATATGCTTCTCTTTCAAATATTCGACATATTTATTTAAAACATAAGTCTTACCAGCTCCAGCTCGACCAGTCAAAAAAACATTTTGTCCCATTTTTAAAATATTTAAAGCTTGTTCTTGTTTCATTGTATTAAATTATTTTTATTCTTATTACAGTATACCATTATCACTACCCAAACTTACAATTAAAACTGAAAAATTTCAATACTTTTATACACAATAAAAATAGCCGTCTAAAAAATTGACGGCCATAAAATAAAAACCAATTTCTCACCCGACATTTTTATAAACAAAATACTTTCCTAAAACAAAAAACATTGCTTTTAACAATGTTCAATGATGGCTTCCCTTAGCCTCTACTCTTCGAACTTATTGTATGAAAAACGTTTAAAATAAAAAATGGGAATTGCTTTTGTTGGCAATCCCCATTCATTTAAAATCTTAATGAGATTAGAATTATTTTAATTCTTCTCTCAATTCACAAAACAATTCATATTGATCAACGTCCTGATATGTTATTTTTTCTTCGTCAACAACTCCTTCAAAAATAACTTCAGCATCTTCCCAAGAAACTGGCTCTACTTCAACTGACCTTCTATCAGTAAATTCTTCCCCATTGTAAAGACTTCTTGTAACTATTGAACCTTCGTTCCATTTCTCAATTCCATCTGCGACCCCAAATAACTGTCGTTTTGAAAATGTTAGGATTTCTATAGTTCCATCTTTCATAATTCCTCCTTTGAATCATTTTTTCTTTATTTTTAACCAATCAAAAAAGTATAGCACAATGCTATACTTTTGTCAATAAGGTGGCTTCCCTTAGCCTCTACTCTTCGAACTTATTATATGGAAAGCGTTTAATTATTTATTTAATCGAAAAATATATTTTCTAAAAAATTGTTAGAGGTCATAATATCGCATTTAGTTTGTTTATCTCCTTCATATTTCTCATAATTACCTCGTTCATTTTTACTTACTCTCCAACACTTATTTCCAGCACCTGTTGCAGGATCAGGATTATATACCCATAAAATATAATCACCAATTACATCTTTGGGCCAAATACTACAACCAGCTTCACAATAATTCCAATATTCCAATTCATCTTTTTTCATATTCATTGTATTTCTCGTTAGATACCATCTACCAACTTCATCTTTATCAATTGTATCATTTAAAAATAATGAGATTCTATATTCTTCTAAATTGCCTTGTATATAGCTATCATATTTTTTTACATATTCCTCCAGAATATTTTTTTCAATTGGTTCAGAAAATCTATATTCACTTGTTAATAATTTTAAATTACTAACATAGTATTTTTGATCATTTGTTTCTTCTGTTTCTAATATAAAATTATTTTTTTCTATATAACCACTATCATAATATTTATTACAGTATTCTTCGTTGATTTTTAAACGATCGTCACTTGAATAAGAATGTAATTCATTACATTTTGGTTTATCAAAACTTAATATAATGTCGAAATTAGGAACATTGGTAATAGTAAAAGATATTTTTTGTTGACTACTATCAGCTGTTTGTATCGAAGTTTCATCGTTTCGATTAGCAGAATTTACTTGATTTTGTTGAATCTGATCAATTTGTTTTTCCAAATATACAATTTTTTGTTGAAATCTTCGTTCCATATTTTTCAAATTCGACCTTTGCCAGACGTAAATTCCGCCACCTACGATTAAGGCAGTAA
>JAIOTH010000062.1 GCA_021106915.1 bacterium
TAATAAATTTAATGTAATTACCAATAGTATACTTACTTAAATCACTATAAGCAACTTCTCGAATATCTTGGGAATCATACCTACTAATAAAAGAATTCCAAGTAATAAAAGGGCGTCGCTGTCCATCTTCTATTAACCAAATTGCCGGAGAGCCCTGAGCTTTTAAGATTGAACCATTAGGATAACGACGAGCAAACCATTTTTGCCAAATTAACCAAAAATTACGATTACCATTATAATCTGTCGTATAATTATACAAATTAACCGTCGCTTGATTAAGGGGTACTACTGAGTGTCCATCAATGTTATATTGTTGATCTATTTGAAAGAGCCATTTTTCATCACTATTTTCAATATAAAATCTATTTCTCTGAGCAGCATAAAAAACTTGATTGTAAAAACCCCTATATTTTTCTAAACGAGGATCATTCATACTACAAGAATCACAAATTGCAAAACCAGTAGCCCAATTTAATTGCTTTTCTGAAGGATAAGGATCTGTAATTAAACTTTGTTCTTTTTGTAAAAGTACTAACAAATATTTAGGATTAATCTGATATTTTTGAGCTACTTCATAAATGACTTCCCCAGCAGTCATAATTTGATCATTCTCTGGATTCAATAAAATGTGATTTTTCAAAATACCATTTTTAGTATCTAAAAAATATTCAATCTCCGCTAAATCTAAAGAATCATAATTTTCTAATTCAAAATCAGAAATAATATAACTAGGATTAAAAATTTCTTCAGTAATAAGACTAGCCTGCAAATTAAAATTTGGTGCTAATAATGAAATAATTAATAATATTGTAAAAAATTTATTCATAAATTATATTTAAACTATGCTTTTTAAAGTTATTTCAATATTATGATTGTCATTCCGGATTAAATCCGGAATCTCGAGATCCTGAATGAATTGAGATCCTGAGTCAAGCTCAGGATGACATCTTCAGGATGACATCTGCTTAAATAACTATATTCAAATTCTCTTTACAATTCCGACAAAGTCCCTGCTTATCACTTCTAGTAATTATATAGCCCTGTCTTTCAATATTCAAAGTTTCACATTTTGGACAGTAAGTATTTTCTCGATCATCAGCTGCAATATTACCTAAATAAACATACTTCAAGCCAATCTTCTTTCCAATCTGATAAGCTTTCTCCATCTCCTTCATTGAAGTTTCTCGGTTAGATAATAATTTATAAGAAATTTCTGCCGAAAATTTAGAAATGTGCCAAGGTGTATCTGAACCCAATTTTTTATATATAAATTTAGCCATATATTCTAATTGTTGTTCTACATTAGTTTCACCAGGAATTAATAAAGTTGTTATTTCCATAGAAACATTCTTTTCCTTTAAATATATTAAATTATCTAAAATCGGCTTTAAAGAAGCTTTGGTAAATTTTTTATATTTACTTTCCAAAAAAAATTTCAAATCAATATTCACAGCGTCTAAATAGGGGAGTATTAAATCTAAACATTTCTGACTCATATAACCATTAGAAACCCAAACATTTTTAAGACCTTTTTGGTGAGCTAATTTCATAATTGGCAAAGCTGTTTCTAAAAATATTGTGGGCTCAGTATAAGTATAAGAGATAGACTGACAATTTTCTTTCTGAGCGCGCTGAACAATATCACTGGCCTTAATTAATTCTCCAGGAAATTCTCCGTCCAATTTCTCAACTTCATTCAATTGTGAAATTTGCCAATTCTGACAATTTAAACAACTTAAATTACAACCCATAGCTGCTATAGAATAAGTTAAGCTCCCAGGTAAAAAATGAAATAAGGGTTTTCTTTCTATTGGATCAACTCCTTGACTAATCAAACGATTATAATTTAAGGAATATAATTTAGCTTTTATATTCCGTCGCACTCCACAAATCCCAGCTTTATTTTCTAGAATATGACAAAAATGATTACATAACTCGCAATCAACTGAAGTGTCTTCATTTTTTTTATATAATAATGCTTCTTTCATCCCATTAGATATTTAATTTTAATCATAGAATCAATTAGATATGGAGGTTTATTAATTTTTTATCCCCTTGATAATTTTTTAACATCTAACGGGATACATATCTTAATTATAACCTAATTAAAGAATAAAATAACTATTGACATAAATATAATAATATGACCTAACAATCTATTAAATTAACATCTTTTTCTTGTTCAAAATCCACAATCTGCTATAATTCAAGCATAAAAATTATAAATAATTAAATAATAATTAAACTATGTTAGAAGCATTAAAAGATTTTATTCTTTGGAATAATACTGGCTATGAATATTTAAAAGCAATTTTAATACTTATAGCTCTACTTGTTTTATTAAAAATATTTAGAGAAATTATTTTAGCTAAATTAAAAAAATTAGCTAAAAAAACTAAAACTGACTTTGATGATGTTTTGATAAATATTTTCAAAGCTATTAAACCACCATTTTATTTATTAGCATCATTATATATCTCCATTAGAACCCTCATTGTTCCTGAGATTGCTATCAAAATAATCAATATTTTATTTGTAATTGCTATTGTTTATGAAATAATTCGAGCTTTAGAAAAAATGATTGATTATTCATTTCAAGCTCAAGGAAAAGAAAATACTTCTGTCGCCCGTACTATTAAACTATTTCTTAAAATTAGTCTTTGGAGTTTTGGAGTAATATTAGCTCTAAGTAATTTAGGGGTAAATATTTCCTCATTAATTGCTGGTTTAGGAATTGGAGGTATTGCCATTGCTTTAGCTCTCCAAAATATCTTAAAAGATATTTTTTCTTCATTTTCAATTTTAATTGATAAACCCTTTGAAGTAGGAGATTTTATTATAGTGGGGAAAGACATGGGAACTGTAGAACAAATAGGTATTAAAACTAGTAGACTCAGAGCTCTAGATGGTCAACAATTAATAATTACTAATAGTGAATTAACTGACGCCCGAGTTCAAAACTTTAAAAGACTAGAAAAAAGAAGATCTTTATTCAATTTAGGAATTATTTATGAAACTGATCAAAAAAAATTAACTGAAATTCCTCAGCTTATTGAAAATATCATTAAAAATATTAAAAACACTGAATTTGATAGATGTCACTTTAAAAGCTTTGGGGATTTTAGCTTAAATTTTGAAGTATCTTATTATGTTAATACTCAAGATTATAAAGAATACCTTGATGTAGCAGAAAAAATAAATTTAGCAATCATTGATAAATTTAAAAAAGAAAAAATTGAATTTGCTTATCCTACTCATGTTGAATATCAAAAATAAATTACCAGTTTTAAAATTTTTATTCCCGACTCAATTGGTACCTGCCTGCCGGCAGGCAGGTATTAGTATCATTTAATTAGTATCATTAGTATGAAAAAGACTCTACTCATTACCCTAGATTTTTGGCCTAATTTTGGTGGTGTTGCCAATTATTATTATAATTTAGCTCAAAATATTGATGATATTGTAATCTTGACATCAACCCCTCAAAATCAAAAATCTCATCTCAAAATCTACAGTCAAAAATTACTCTATAAATTTATCTGGCCAAAATGGCTAAAGACTATTTTAGTGACCATAAAAACTATCAAAAAGGAAAAAATAGAAATTATTTGGGTGGGAGAATTATTACCTTTAGGAACAGTAGCCTATATTATTAATAAATTATTTAAAATTCCTTATTTTGTCTCTTTGCATGGTTTAGATATTAAATTAGCCAAACAAAATAAAAAAAAATCCTACTTGGCTAAAAAAATTCTAAAAAATTCCAAATTCATTACTGTAAATAGTAAGTGTACAAAAAATTTACTCAGAGGATTTATTTCAGACACTGATAAAATAAAAATTATTTATCCAGGAATTAATTCTAATTTTAATCAAATTGACTTAGAAAAAAAAGAAAAAATTCAGAAACAATATAATCCTGATTGTCAAAAAATTATTTTAACAGTAGGTAGATTAGTAAAAAGAAAAAACCAAGAATTAATTATTAATACAATTGCTAAATTTAAAAAAGAATTAAAAAATGTTCTATATTTAATAGTTGGCAACGGTCCTGAAGAAAAATATTACAAATCACTAATTACAAGTCATGAATTAAATAATAACGTAAAAATATTAACAAATATAAATTTTGAAGACTTGCCTTATTTTTATGATTTAGCTAATATTTTTATAATGATTAGTAAATTATCAAAAAGTGACATAGAAGGATTTGGAATAGTATATTTAGAGGCCGGAATATTCAAAAAACCAGTAATTGCTGCTAATCAAGGAGGTTCTCTAGAAGCAATTTTAAATAATCGAACTGGAATTCTAATTGATGATCATAATAAAAAATTATTAAAAGAAAAAATATTAGAATTATTAAATAATAAAAATCTATCAAATAAATTAGGAGATAATGCTTTTCAAAGAATTCAAAACAATTTTCTCTGGAAAAATATCAGTAAAAAATTAATAAAGAATATAAATTTATCCCGTTAATATAATTTTATTAATATATTCTAAACATTAAATTATAACGGGAATACATAATAAAAATCTAAATAAAATAATAAATAATATTTTACGGGATGACTAATAACCAAAACAAAAAATACGATATTGTAATGTTTAATATGTCCAGCTATTCAGAATGGGATAAAGGTATTAGTAATCGAAATTTACATATTTTAGAACATTTGAAAAATAATCCTCAAATTGGTAAAATTTTAGCCATTGATTATTTGCCACATACTCCCAAAAGAGCTCTTAAAAACTGGAAAGAAAATATTTTGACTAATACCAAGGGGAGTGTAATTAAAAAAAATTTATTTACCAAAATATATAAACCTGAGGGAAAAATAACTGTTTATTCAACCATTAAAAATATCTTTTCTCTAAAAACCAGCTTGCGAGAAATAAATGAATATTTAAAAAAAGAAAATTATCAAAATTTAATTCTTTGGTCATATTATCCCTTAATCTCTGAATACTTTGATAAATTAGATTTCGATATTTCTGTATTTGATACAGTTGATAATTGGACTGAACACGCTTCTTATAAAAAATTTTACCCTCAATTAGAAAAAAATTATAAAATAATTCGAGATAAAGCTAATGTTATTTTTATATTATCCCCAGAAAGCGAATCCATTTTTTCTCCTCGTAATCAAAATATTTTTAAAATAA
>JAIOTH010000115.1 GCA_021106915.1 bacterium
ATATTTGTTTATATTGATAATCAGTAGGCTTCTCAACTGCCTCTAACCAGGTTAATGATGATTTATTATACATTTCTTCTGATTCATAAAACTTACTAAATTTTTTTCTTTTCTCTATTTCATCAAAATAACTTTTATAAATATCCTTTTGGTTTATTTTTTCAAAATCTTTTAATTCAAAATCACCTACCTTACTATCTAAATCAAGACTATCCAAATCTAAATCATCAATATCTTTAATATTAATATCCACATCCAAACTATCATGCAATGTTCCTTTAATTTGGGCAACAACTTCTTTTATTGTTTCTTGATCAAAACCAATACCTTTACCAACCTCACTCGAATTTATATCTTCATTTTGATTTTCATTAGAAATCAATTCTATGCCCTGCTTATCTTTATTAACTTCACCTCCCTTTACGTTTTCTGCAAAAGCAGCACTAGCACTCGTCAATATTCCAGTCAAAACTAAAAGTTGAATCATGCTTTGAGCATCTTTATTAATTTTCAAAGACTTGAGCGCTTTAGCTATTTTTTCTCGCCAACTACCAGAATAATTCTTGTTCTTTGAAATTTTTATTGTTACATCTTCTAATAATTCTTCTATTTTATTTTCCTTTAATTTTTTCTTTGTTATCCATAAAATTATATTCGCAATTTGTTTTTCATTTTTTCTAAAAAAAGAACTCTTTTGAATCTTGCTTAAATATACTTTTAAATCTTCTGGTTCTAAATTTTTTAAATCATCAACACTATAAAATTCTTCTAATTTTTCTTGATGACTTTTGAACTCTTGTTCAGTTTTTTTGGAAGCAATTATCTCCTGTAATTTTAAAAATAAATGCTCTGTAATAACATTCTCCTTATCTAAAATACTACTAGAAACATTATTATTTAAATTATCACTAATCTTATTAATTAAAAAATCTAATGTTAATTCATAATTTTTATCTAAAACCTCACTTCTAATATTAAGCTCTTCTGCTCTTAACTTCATTCTTCTAAATTCTTTTTTCTTTTTTACTTTATTTATTTCTTGTTTCTCTGCCTCTTCACTGATAATGTCTAAAATATTTGAATCTTTTTTTATTTTATTCCCAATCGACTTCCAATCTAAATCTTTTCCAATATGTTTAGAGGTCATAGACTGCAATAGATCCTTAACAACATTACCTGTATTCTTTTGTAATTTTTCTTTTATATTATTCCATTCACCTTTTTCTAATTTGCCAATAAACTCAGCTCTATTCTCAAAAAGCTCTTGTTTATATTCTTTCTTGTCAGTTGGTAAATCAAAAACTAATCCTGTTTTTTTTCGAATATTAAATTCATTTTCTGTTAACTCATTTTGAATATTCTCTTGTTTCTGATCTTTCTGATTCTTAATCAATTCCGAGTTATGTTGGTCAGTTAAATCAGATATTTTTGACATTAAAGACTCTTTTAAATCACCAGCTTCCTTTAGCAAGGCATCTACTTCTTCTTTTTCTTTTGGAATTATATATTCATTTTCAATTATCTTTTGAGACTGAATAGTTATACCACTAAGATCCTTTTCTGAATTATCAGAAATAACTGATATTTCTTCTAAAATATCTTCTTCTATATATTTATAGTCTTCTAATTCACCAAGATGCCTTGATTCATTAGATTGTTCTGATTTAACATCCATGTTTTTTAATCTTATTTCTTGTTAGCTTAATTTTTTCTTTTGTTTTCCTTTTTTCAATGTTTTGATAAATATTTAATTGTTTTTCATTAATTTTATCAATCTTAATTCTGAAATTATTATATAAACTTCTTATTTGTTCTATTATACTTTTAATTTTCCCTTGTTTTTTCATATAATATTTTAAAATGTTGTACCAACCTTCTACTTTAAACTTACTTACATTCTCCCCAATTCTCACCACTTAAAACATCTACTTTAATAGGGACTTTTAATTGGTAAATATTTTCCATAATTTCTTTTATTTTAGCAGACACTTTCTCAATTTCAGAATTAGGGACTTCAAAAACAACCTCGTCGTGTACCTGTAATAACATTATAGATTTTGGAGAAATCTTTTTAATTTCGTTATCTAATTGAATCATAGCTATTTTCATTAAATCTGCAGCCGTTCCTTGAATAGGCATATTAACGGCTATTCTTTCAGTAGCAGCCTTAATCATTGGTATGCTAGAATTTATTTCTGGAACATAACGACGCCGACCAAAAAGAGTCTCCACAAATCCGTGTCGACGGGCTTGTTCTTTAGTAAGTTCAATAAAATCTTTTATTTTCTGATAAAGCTCAAAATACCTATCAATAAAGTCTCTTGCCTCATTATAATCTAAATCTGTTTGCTGAGCTAAACCTCGCGCTCCTAAACCATACATCACACCAAAATTAACCTCTTTAGCTGATCTTCTCTCATTAGGACTAATTTCCTTAATATCTTTGGAACTTATTTCTGCTGCTGTTCGAGCATGAATGTCCTCGTCATTATTAAATGACTCTATCATTTTTTTATCATTAGCTAAAGAAGCTATCACTCTTAATTCTATTTGTGAATAATCTGCTCCTAACAAAAAAAATCCTGGTCGAGTAATAAAAGCTTTTCGAATTTCTTTACCCAAATCCGTTCTAATTGGAATATTTTGCAAATTAGGACTAGAAGAAGAAAGTCGACCAGTAGCTGTGACGGTTTGATTAAAGCTGGTATGTACCCTGTCTTGATCATCAACCTTTTTCAATAAACCAACTACATAAGTAGATTGTAATTTCGCTAGTTCTCGATACTCTACTATTAATTTAATAATTTGATGCCTATCTTTCATTTTTTCTAACTCCGGAGCGGCCGTTGAATAACCTGTCTTAGTTTTTTTAATGCCTTTAGTGGAAATCTCTAATTTTTCAAATAAGACCTCTCTCAATTGTTTAGTAGAATTAACATTAAATTCCTGACCAGCCAAATCATATATTTTCTTAGTAAGAACATCTAATCTTTTAATAAATTTCTTACTTAATTTTTCTAAAAAATCTACATCTAATTTTATACCTACTAATTCCATATCTGCCAAAATTTTAATTAAAGGAATTTCTATTTTAGAAAAAAG
>JAIOTH010000041.1 GCA_021106915.1 bacterium
ATTTTACCTTGTCTCCTTCTTTGATGCTTTTATGATCACCTAGAATCATAGTTCCAACTTCAGCTTCTTCTAAATTTAGAGCTACACCATTTACTTTGTCGCCATTTTCATTTTCAAATTCAAGCATCTCAGACATCATGACATCATCTAAACCAGAAACCTTAGCGATTCCATCACCAATTTCAATAACTTTGCCAACTACCTCTTCTTTAGTTTCTGCTTTGTAGTCAGCTATTTGTTTTTTTAATTGTTCGACAATAAAGTCTTTGTTTATATCCATAAGTTTATTGTATTAATTGTTTTGCGCTATGTTTATCTATTAGAATTTACTAATTTTTATTTAATAGTTGATAGTTATGCGATACTAATATACAAATTCATTCGAATGATACTAATAATTAGTATATTAGCATCATTTATTAGTATCATTAGTATCAGTTATTTTATCATATTAATTTTTAAATCATTGATCTTGGTTTTTAAAGTATTATCTAAAATACGATCACCATATTTTATAAGAGCACCAGATATTAGGTTTTCGTCAATTTTATTTTCCAATTTTATTTTTTTAGCACCAGTTCTTTTTTTAATAAAGTTTTCCATATAATCAACTAAATCATCATTGATTGGTCGGGCAGTAAAAATTTCAGCTTCTATTATACCTTCTTTTTTATTCCAAAGTTTAATGAATTCTTTAATAATTTTTTGATAATTTTTTAATTCATTTTTATGAATTAATAATTTTATAAATTTTCCTATTTCAATTTTAATATTAACTTCATCTTGCTGATAAAGCATTTCTAGTAATAATTTAGCATATTGTTTAGGAGTGATGCGCATTTTAGTTTATATTAGTAGCTTTTTTAATTATTTCAGTATCTTTTTTATTGTCTATTTTTTCATTTAATACTTTTTTTAAAGACATAGTTACTAAATCAGCAGTCTGTTTTTTAATTTCTTTAATAGCATTGTTTTTCTCTAATTCAATATTTTCTTTTTCTTTTTTAATAATTGATCTGATTTCTTCCTTAGTTTTAATGATCATTTTTTCTTTTCTTTCTTCAGCTTCTTTTTGGGCTTTAGTAATTAATTTTTGAGCTTCTTTTTGAGCTTCAGTTGTAGTTTTTTTAATAATTTCTTCTTTCTCAGTTTCTAATTTTTCTATTTTTTCTTGAGCTTTTTCAGCATTTTTTAAGCCTTGGTCAATTTTTTCTCGACGATCATCTAAAAATTTTAAAATTGGTTTGTAGGCGAATTTATATAGAATGAAAAAGAAAATAGCAAAATTTACTAATTGAGCAATCAATATTCTAATGTCTATACCTAAGGCAGTTAATAGTTTCATAAAATTATTTTAAAAATCAAATGTATTCTGCTCTGAATTTAGTGAAGTAGAGCAGAATGGAATCTGATTTTTAGAAAAGAGTAAAATTACTCTAAATCTTAAAAAGCAAATAAGATTAAAAGAGCAATAACTAAGGCGTAGATACCAGTAGATTCGGCAATAGCCATAGTAGCAAACATGAAAGGCATGATTTTATTACTTGCTTCTGGATTTCTACCAATAGCAGCTAAAGCTCTACCAGCAATAATACCTTCACCAATACCAGGTCCGATTGCTCCAAATCCCATAGCAATTCCAGCGGCTATTACTTTTGCGGATTCTAATTCCATATTATTATTTTTTTAATTATTAATTCTTAATTTTAAATTGTGACTTTTTCTATTAATTCATCTTCGTTAATTTCAGATGCCATAGAAATAAAGATTAGGGTTAAAACTGAAAATACAAATGCTTGAACAATGGCAGTTAATAGACCCAAAAATTGAAAAGGTAGAGGAGCAATAAAAGGTGCTAAAAATAAAATCACGGCACTTAAAACTTCACTAGCAAACATATTTCCAAACAAACGAAATGACAAAGAAACTATTTTAGCTAATTCACCGATAATATCCATAATTCCTAAAAAGAAGTCTAATAAACCTTGAGCTAAAATTCCAAATTTAAATTTACCTTTAAATGATTCTTGAAAAAATTCTTTAATTCCACTTAAATTTATAAATTTTCCGATATATCCAAAAGGACCATGGACTATAATAGCTACGATTTGGGTGACTAGAACGCTGAGGATTGTCATCATAAAAACTAAACCATAATCAGACATAACTGCTCTAAATAAGGGCATATTACCTTCAGTTGTTTTAATTGTTATAGCTGCTTGTCCGGGAATAAAAGTAGCCAAATTAGCGGTAAGTATAAAAATGAACATAGTAAATACTAAAGGAAAAGCTCTTTTTGCCTTTTTATCATCACCAATGATACTTTTTACAAAACTATAGGCTCCTTCAAATATAATTTCGAATAAATTTTGCCAACGATTAGGACTTTCTTTCATGGATTTTTTTAAAAATAAAAAAATTGTTATTAAAAATAGAGTTAAAATTATAGACCAAAATAAAGTATTGGTAATTGGTAATTGTCCAATATAGAATAATATTTGTGGCGATAATGATATATTGTCCATGTTTTCTTTTTTACTTTCTTGATTTATAGTTTTATTGATTTCCTGTTCTTTGGGGAATTCTTTTTTGAATTTTTTCATTAATTTTCGAATTTTTCTAAAAATAAGAATATTGGTAATTATAAAGGCTAATAAAATAGAAATTAAAGTTATCCAAGGCTTAGTTTGAAAATGTTTATCTAGAAAAAATCCTAGAGGAATAAATATCAACAAAGGACCGAAAATAGAGGTACTAGTATAATAAAACATTCCAATAGTTAAGTCTTTGACTGTACCAGGTGTTTTTAGTAGATTTTTTTCTTTTTTATCCATTTTATTAAAGTACTTTTTTTAAAAAAATAAAGATCTACTGAATAATAATTTTTGGACAGACGAATAATAGAAAGGGTTATTATTTGGTAAGTCTAGCCTCTAAAAATGATTTGTAGATAATCACTGAACATTATATATTATTTTAATTTTAAAATCAAGTGTCTTTAAATTTTTATTTGGGGATAAAATTGATGTTAATATTTTTTATATAGTATGTTATAGTTAAATTATGAATTGGCTTGACAGTAGGTGTGTGAAGTATATATAATAGAATATTATAAAAATTAATATAGAAATCG
>JAIOTH010000063.1 GCA_021106915.1 bacterium
TGAATGGCTGTGCCATCCGTAGCTTTCTTGACTTCCGAAGCTTTAGCGTAGGAAATAGCGAAGGATGGCGGAGAAGGCAGGATTCGAACCTGCGGGAGCTTGCACTCCACTGCTTTTCGAGAGCAGCGCTTTAAGCCACCCAGCCACTTCTCCACTAAACTTATCTTAAACCAAAAAACAATAGTCAGCAACTATCATCTTTAACCTTCAACCTGAAACTTAAAACTTTTAACTACCTCCTACATCCACCTCTTCTTAGCAAAAAGAATTAGAAATAATAATGACACAACAAAACTGATGATCAAAATATATACAAATGCTAAGGGATTATTAGATAGGGGAAGTCTGACATTCATTCCATAAACACTAGCGATGATAGTTGGAATAGTCATTATAATCGTAAAAGAAGTCAAAAATTTAATAACTTTGTTTAATCTATTAGTGAAAATAATTTGATAAGAAACTCGTAAACTTTGAATAGTTTTAATATTCACATCACAAATATCTGAAGATTGTTTCATACTAATAATCATATCCTCAAATAAATCTGTATCATGTTCATATAATTTTACAAAACCACCCTTGGAAATTGTTTCTAAAACATTTCTCATGGGAATTAAAGCTGAGGTATAATGATTCAAAATATCCTCACTTTCAATTAATCTAATAATGTCTGAATTCTCAATAACTCTGATATTTTTCTTCTGAGACAAAACATTATTACGGACATTTTTTATTTCTCTGGTAAATCTTTTTCCTATTCTCAATAAAATGTAAATTAATAATTTGCTTCTTTGAGTAGTTGAAAAATCTAATTTCTTCTTTAAAACATTACGGACAATTCTATTTCTATCGATAGAAAATGTTATAAAATATTTATCTGTGATTATTATTGTCAAAGACTGAGTATATAAAGCCTCATTTTGAGAAGATTTTTTACAAGGAGTTCTTAAAAAAATAATAATCGTCTGACCATGCCTTTCTATTCGAGGCATTTCATAAGGATCCAAAATATCTTCTAAGTCTGATAAATTTAGATCTGTTAATCTAGAAATTACTTTTAGGTCTTCTCGATTAGTGTTCTCAACATTAATCCAAGCACCTTCTCGGATTTTGTCTAATTTCAAAAACCCCTTACTATTTCTAGTTTTAAAATGAATATTTAACATTAGAAATTTATTAATTTATTACCTTAGTTTGATAATGTTTTGATAAATCTTTACCAATATATATTTCTTTATAATTTGGTCCCCATTCTAACTGATAATACTGATCATAGGTATAAGCTCGACTAGGAGCTTTAACTTTGAATTTAAAAACATAAACATTACCTGGTTTCACCTCTTTATTAACTTTCTGAATAGCCATAGAAGAAATCCACTCACTAGAGTCAAAATAACTACTACTAAAAGGCTTAATATTACTATAAGATCTTAAAACCAAATTCTCATTCCAAGTTTCTGAGCCAATATTTCGAACTCTAAGAATAACATTTTTTTCTTGATTAGCAACTATTTCCCGTGGAATACTTTCATAAAGAATCTTAGCAGCATAACGAACAGACATATTGGCAACAAATTTATTCTCTCCGGTTGGAAATTTATTGTATTTTCCAGCATCTACTTTTTTCCAAACACTCAAATCATATTGATGATCACCAACTCCATCAACCTTAGAATAGAAAGTAAAACTAGCTATTTCTCCTGGTAAAATATGCCATTGATT
Source organism: bacterium (assembly GCA_021106915.1). GTDB lineage: Bacteria > Patescibacteriota > Patescibacteriia > UBA1558 > S5-K13 > JAIOTH01. The sequence continues at coordinate 1,726 of JAIOTH010000063.1, forward strand.
CATTTTAGCATAATGTTCATGGCCAGATGAAATCCATTTTAAGTAAGTCTCCCCTTGATACCAAGGCTTAGTCCCAACATTTTTATATTCCACGGTAATAGTATTAGTTTCGCCAGCTTCTAAGTTTTTAGGAATTCCTTTATTTAATTTGGCATCATAACGAAAAATTCTTTCTAAATTATAAGCAATACCACTATCTGCAAACCAACCTTTACCATCTAAAACTAAAATATATTCACCAGATTTGTATTTTTCGTAATCAGCACCTAAAAGAAAACTCAATCTCAAAACCTTGCCTGGTAAAACTGTCTTTTTAGCTGAGTAAACCACTACATCCTTTTTCATAGACTCTTCTAAGCTGAAATTAGAAGTTTTGGAAATTATTGGAATTTGAGACTTATATTTAGCATCAATCAAATATAACTTATTTTGAGTTTCATTATCCCAAACTTTAGTACCAATATTTAAATATTCTACCCAAACTCCTGTTTTTTCGCCTTCATAAACCATTAATTTCTCTATACTAGAACCAATTATCTGTAACATATAATCAGTAGATATGGTAGAAGTCTTATCTCTTTGACTAGAAGTAGGATCACCAAAATACCTCTGCCAAACTCGCCAAAAAGTATAAGGTCCTCGAGTATGGGGAGTGTAAGTATATAAATTAGCCGTAGACTGATTACTAGGAATTACAGTTTCACCGTCAATATTATAAGCCTTGCTAGCAGTTTTTATGTATGAGTAAGTATGAGCATAATCCTGATAAAAACGCATTGCTCCGGCAACGTTATCAACTTGTCGACCAAAACCTTTGTATTTTTGTATTTTAGGATCATCCATACTGCAATTATCACAAACCGCATAACCACAAGCCCAGTCTAATCTTTTAGCTGGAGGCGTTCCTTCCCACTGAATCAAGCCTTGTTCTTTTTGGAGCATTACTAAAATTAAACGAGGACTTACCTTATACCTTTGAGCAGCGGAATAAATTATTTCTGAAGCTCTCATTCGGGTCATAATCTGACAATTACTATCATCGCTACCAGTTCTAATATCACAATGAATAGGCCAACCATCTGTATAATAATCGACTAAGTAAGAACCTTTAGATACTAAAAAACTCTGTATCTCTGCTTGAGACATAGCATCATAATCAAACATCTGAAACTGGGAAATAATATAATTTTGATCAAAGTCTGGATCATATTCCTGAGCTTGAAGATCTAAACTTGGTATAAAATTAATTAATAATATACCAATCAATGACAAAATTTTAAACTTTTTAAACATAATATTTTGGAATAATTTTAAATTACTAATTTCAAATTTCAATTTTACCCTGTTAAACAATCGATTATTTAAATAATTTATTTAATAGGGTTAATATCCCTGCCTACCAGTAGGCAGGTAATGAATAAATTTTTAAATTAAAATCCAAAATTAAGAACTAATAGTTCATTCATTCTTATTATAACATAAGAAATTGGGAAAGAAAAAAAGCGAATTGATAATAATCCGCTTTAAAATATCATTTTATTTTTTATTTTTTCCCAACATGCTCCTTACTTTGTTGGGATCTTTTTAATCTTCATAATCTTTTTATGCAACTCAATAGTTTTTTCTTGAGCTACTTTTGCATAATCTTCTCCATCTGAAGCAAAAATAATTCCCCGGGAAGAATTAACAATAAAATACGATTCCCCATTAGGGCTCACTGCATTCTTTACTGTTGCCTCTAGAGCTCCACCTTGTTTACCAATGCCTGGAATCAATAATGCTATAAATGGAGCTACTTCACGTACTTTTAATAATTCATCTGGATAAGTAGCACCAACTACTAAACCGCAATTTTGATACTCATTCCAAATCTCACGACTAGCAACATGTTTAGCAACTTTTAAATAATGTCCTTCTCCCTGAAACTCTTCCGAACCTTCATTAGAAGTTTTACATAAAACAAATACACCCTTGCCGGTTTCTAAAAATGGTTTCATGGCTTTATATCCCATGTAATTATGAACGGTAACAGCATCTGCTTGACATTTATTAAAAATAAAATTCATATACCCTAAATTTGTATTTCCAATGTCTCCAGATTTAGAATCTAAAATAACAAAAATTTCTGGATGTTCTCTTTTAAGATACAAGCATGTGTCTCGTAGAGCTTCTATTCCAGCAATTCCTTGATCTAAATAAAATCCTAAATTAAGCTTGTAAGCAGCTACATATTCAAATGTTGCTTCAATGATAGCTAAATTAAAACTAAACATGATCGCTGAAATCTTTTCATTCTCCTGTAATAATTTCAATTTAGCATGCTCTTTTAAACATTGCGGGATTTTTTTAAAATCAGAATCCAGCCCCACACAAACATGAAAATCAGCACTAGTTCTGTTCGTCAATTTCAATAAATGATTCATCTTTTCCTCCATTTTTTAAGTCTTTGATGACTTTTTATTTGTTTATATTTTAAACTAATACCCAAATTTGTCAATGAAAAAAGGGAAACTTAATGCTCCCTAAAACTATTAATAAATTTATTTTTAGCTACTTCTTTTTATAAATCAGATACCCCGCAATTACCAACCACCACATAATCGCTAAATCATTTTTAAAATAAGGTACTTCTACAATTCCCTGAATAATAATCGCTAAAAAAGTAATCAATAAAATTAAGTTTTCTTTTGATAAATTCTGAGTCAATTTTACAATTAACAAAATTGTCAGCCATAAAAAACCAATCAAGCCAAATAAGCCCAAACTTACCCAAAAATTTAACCAGATACTATGCGGATATAAAAATATTTCTATATAATCAGTTTGATGGTAGTCTTCCATTTTTTCTTGATAACCAATTAAACCAGCTCCCAAAATTGGATAATCCTTTAAATATTCAATTGTTTCTACCCACATTTGTCGCCTAATTTGTCCTGATAAATCTTGTAAAAATATTTTTTGTTTTAAAGTATGATGAATTGTTCCTGGTTCATCTATCTTTTCTGGAGCTTTAATAATAAATGGTAATACCAAAGCTACTAATACTACTAATAAGCTTATTACCAAAATAAATTTCTTATTCTTAACTATTTTAAACAAAGCAAATAATAATAACCCGGCAATTATAGCCACTAAAGCTGATTCTGATCGCGCCCAATAAATAACAATAACCGACAGTATTAAAGTTAAAATGTTAAAAATCCTTAAATAAAATTTTTCTTGTCCCGCTCTGCAGTGATTGTCTTGAAACAAATTTATAAAAGTTAAAAAGAATATTGGTAACAAAATCAAACCATTAGCATTAGGATAACCAAAAAGTGTTGTCACCCGACCCTGTTCTAAAATATTAGTGGTATTGAAGATAAAATCTCCGGAAAGTTTTTGAAAAAGCGCTACTCCAAATATCAAAAATACTAAAATTTGTAAACTATAAATGCACTTTTTAAAATTTTCTTTCTTTAAATTGAGCACTAACAAAACAAAAAAGAAAATTGCTTCTAAAAAATATGATTTAAATAAACCCAAAGCTCCTATTGAATCTTTTCCAAAAAACGTAGCAATATAAGCCGAAATTACAATTAGAATAATTGTCCATCGGAAAAAAATGAATATATTATTCTTGTTTTTTAACTTATTCTTAAAATTTTTAAATAAATTTGGAACACTTTTAATGTGCTGTATAAAAAATATTAAAACTAAAATCCAAATTATACCTGACAATAAATTAAATGGTAAATTGAACAAGCCTACCTTCGTTAAAACTCCGGCAGACAAGCTAAATTGTACTCGGTAAGTCGGCAATAATAAAAATACTGAATATAGAGCAAATCTAAAATTTTTCCAAGCTAAAAATCCAAATAAAATATAAAATGCAATCAATAAATACATCATAAAACTTATTACTTAAAGCCTAAAATTAATGCTTATTATTTGAAAAAACTTCTTTAATTAAATCCTTACTTATAATCCTCAATAAAATCAAAAAAATAAAATAAATTCCTATTCCTATCATTGATTCTACAACAAAATTTAATTTTAAAATACAAAGAATAAAATAGGTCAATAAAGAAATTATTGAAACTTTGTAAAAAACCTGCCAATTTATTTTCCAATGGGAATATTTATTTAATAAATAGTAAGAAAATAAAACTATTAATAATTCGGCAATCAATGTCATATAAGCTGCTCCATAATAAGAAAATCTAGGAATAAATATTAAATAACCAATCAAAGAGACTAAGGCAGTAATTAAAAAATATTTAATGGTCTTTTTTTGTTTTTCAACAGCAATAATTCCATAATTAAATAAAGAACTAAAAAATATTAGAGCTGTGGGCCAAATTAAAATTTGTAAAATTTCTATAGAAGCTGGATACTCTGCTCCAGCAATAAAATTTATTATTCCCCGAGCTTCAGCTATAAAAATAACTATCATTGGAAAGGTCAAAATAATAAATAAATCAAAAACTTTTTGTAAAGAAAATTTAAAATTATCAACATCTCCCTGAATCCAATAAACAGTAAAAATCGGCAACACTAATCCCAAAATCAGATGAGGCATAACTGTAATCACCTCTAAAATTTTATAAGGTACACCATAAAAACCGACATGAATATCTGGTTGAAAAATTGAAAGAATTAAGGTATCAGCTTTAAAATATATTAAATTCAAAACCGTAGTCAGTCCAATTGGCCAAGCTAAAATTAAAAATTTTTTCCAATATTTGAAATCAACTGTCCAGCGATATTGAATATATTTTTTAGCTGAAATAGCTAGAACAATGAAAAAAATAATAGAATTTATATTATTAGCCATTAAAATAACTAATAAATTTGACTTCCAATAAATGAACAAGGATATAGATGCCAAAAATAAAACCTTGGCTACTGTTTCCGCTAAAACAACCTTGTGCATTTTCATTTCTTTTTGAAAAACAGCCGAATAAACCTGAATTAGAGAATTTAAAAAGAAAGCTAAGGAAGTTAAGGCTATTCCCCATTTAACAATCCCAGGATAAGGAAAGAATAAAGCAATTGTCGGGGCAATAATAAAAAAAATTATTCCTGAAACAATTCGTAGAGTTAGAACATTGGAAAAAATAAAATTTTTATCTGCCTCTGGTCTAGAAATTTCCCGAAGTAAAACTATATAGAGCCCAAAATCTAAAAATATTCCTAAAATTTGTAAAAAGGTTAAAACCGTTGTATATTGTCCAAATCCAGCTGGGCTTAAATATCTAGTTAAATAAGAAATTGCTAAAACGCCAATCAAAACATTGGCGGCTTTACCGACAATTTGAATAATTGTGTTATGAGCTATTTTTCTGGTATTGAACATACTGATGATACCTGCCTACCGGCAGGCAGGCAAATATAGTATACTAATCAAATTAGATTCGAAAACTCGGACTAATATGCTAGATTAATACTTATTTCTGAATCTATCTAAATAAAATTTTATTCTGTCTTTGCTTAAACTAGCTTTAATAGTCGCTAATAATCCCAAGGGATCTTTCATTCCCGGAATTAGATTTGCTCTAATCTCACCACCAATCCAACCACCAAAATCAGATTTATCCTGACAGTGATACAATTCATGGGCTTTAACGAATTTTTTCACTCTAGGAGATAAGTCGTCTCTAACAATTGCTTCTCGACCACCACCATAACCAAAAGCTGGATAAATTTTCTCCTTAGGAACATATCGTACTATAAATTCCTCTCCATCAATATTAATAATTTCTTCTTTTTCCGCCACTACCTTTTCATTGTCATTATTCTCATTAAGATCCTCCGCCTTCTCTTTTGATAATTCTTTACGTACAATTTGCAATTTATTCTCTTCACTATTTTTTATCTCTTCTTTTTCTGTACTAGATAAAATCTCTATTTCTTCATTCTTATTTTCTTCTAAAACTTCCCTTTCACTTTCCTTAACTTCAATATTTTTTGATTCAAAATTTTTCATTTTGTTTAATGTAAATTTTTATCAATAAATTTTTTTAAAGCGATTAGATCTTTCTTAATTTAGAATCTTCAATAAGTCTTTTAAATTTTTGATAATATTCTTCTAATTCTTCTTTGCATATATCTAAAGAAAGAGCATTATATTTTTCTTCCATCTTTTTTTCTACCTGCTTTAAACAATCGTCTACATTATCAAATCTTCTTCCTAATAAATTTAAATAAGCGAATATTCCTCGTGGATGAATAAAACGATAACAGTCAGCATTACAACATATTTCTACCTCTTTACATATAAAAGGAATTTGGGCATGATGAGCTCCAACACAATTTAATATTTTATCTTTCTCTTCATCACTAATATTAAATTTACTTAAAAATTCTTTAGTAGCACCTACACTCATTTGTACATGTTCAGTGAGTTTATCACTTTTTTTTGCCTCACCTAATTTAACATCCATTAAATAAACACCTATTTTTACAATATCAATATTTACATCAAACTTTTCAGCTAATTCTAAAGCTTTATTTTCAGAAAGCTCAAAATGATCCATTATTGAAGTTCCAAACTTTTCTGTCTCTGATATAGCATATTCTTTCGCTTTTTGAACAATATTTCTATCCATACATTTAAATTAAAATTGATTCTGTTTTATTTATTATCTCTTTTAAAATTTTAAATTTATTTAAAATATCTGGAATATTTGAAATTATATTTTTTAAATTTGGAATATCCTTTAATAAAACCCACTTATATTCAGAATATTCATCATTATTGAGTTGAATAGAACCACTTTCATGTATTGAATAAAAATGGGGTAATATCATAGGACTACCATCTTTTTTTACAAAATGAATATTTGTAGTAAAATTAGGAAATATTCTGATCTTAAAATCTACTCCAACCTCTTCATTTTTTTCTCTTTTTAATCCTTCAATAATATTATCATCTGTTGTTTCCAACTTACCACCAATAAATGAAAAAGTAGCATCAAAATCAGGCTCATCTTTTCTTTTGCACAACAAAACACTCAATCTATCTTTAGAATAGACAACTATTTTTTGACAATATTGAAAATTATATTTATCCATATAATTAAATCTTAAAAATCAAGTCTATTTAATTTCTTTCACATTTCTTTTTCCCAATTCTTTTGCATTTTTTGCAGAAATAACTCTTTCTCCAATCTTTTGTTCAATTTCTTTACGTGCTGTGCCAGCTACATGACCACCCTGTTTAGCAATTCGTTTACTCTGATCAAAACTTTTTGGCTTTTTCTTTTTAGATATTTCCTTTGTTGTCGCTTCCGCTAACATATTTAAGACTAACTCTAAATTAGACATATTATCTCTCAAATTTTCTTTCTTAAGTGCTTTAAATTTTTTATAAGCTTTTATACTTTTTCCAGACCAAGCTTTAGTTATTTCATCAGTTAAAATTGCAAATTCTACTCCTTCTTTTACACCTCGCTCTTGCCATTCATCTGTTAATTCTTTTCGAACTTCAATACTCTTCAATCTTTGATTAATCCATTCTTTAGAATAGCCTTTTTGTAAATAAGTTTTCATAGCTCGATCAAAGGCTAATTCAGGATCTTCGGTTTCTTCAATTCTTTCGTATCCGACTTTCGCTAACCAGATTTTTAAAGGTTCTGCTTTAGGTGATGGAATAGACTGAATAACTCTTAACAAATTCTCCGTAGAAAAACAGTCCGTAGCGTACTTTTTACCGTCCCTTGCTGTAAATTTCAGTTGTACGATAAAATCGTACACCTCACTTCCTTCTTCTTTTAATTTATTCTTTAGATCACTCCAATATCTTTTCGGAATAGTAGAATTAGTTAAAACCTCAATAACATCAACAATTGAAAAATACCAAAGTTCTTGTTCATTATCCCAATGACGACGAACTTGCTTTTCATGAAAAAGCGCTATGGAATTATGTTCCAAAGCATTCTCTCCAGCTTTGTCATTCACTTTGTCTTTTTCATCCATACCTTTCAACGGATAAATTAAATAATTTTATTCTTATAATATTCGTATAATTCGTATATTATTAGTATATTAGTATCGCTTATTCTCTTTCCTCTTTAGCTCTCTTCAATATTTCTTTTTTAATAACCTGCAAAAGTTTTTTATTCTCTCTTAAATATAAACGAGCATTTTCTCGGCCTACTCCTAATTTTTCTTCTCCAAAGCTAATGGTATTTCCAACTTTTTTAATAACATCATATTTAGCACCTAGATCTAAAACATCACCTGCCAAAGAAATTCCTTCATTATACATAATATCAAACTGACATTTAGTAAATGGTGGGGCGACTTTATTTTTTACAATTTTGCAATTCACTCGATTACCAACAATGTCTTCTTTCTTTTTAATTACTGCTGATCTTCTAACTTCAATTCGTACAGAAGAATAAAATTTCAAAGCTTTACCACCAGGAGTGACTTCGGGATTACCAAAAAATACACCAATCTTCATTCGCACCTGATTAATAAAAATTACACAAGTTTTTGACTTAGAAACCAATGGAGTAATTTTTCTTAAAGCTTTACTCATTAATCGAGCTTGTAGTCCCATTTGTTGATCACCCATTTCTCCGTCAATTTCAGCTTGAGGAACTAAAGCCGCTACTGAATCAACAATAATCACATCTAAAGCATTAGATCTAATTAAAGTTTCTAAAATTTCCAAAGCTTGTTCACCAGCATCTGGTTGAGACAAAATTAAATCATCAATATTAACACCTATTTTACGAGCATAAGCTGGATCTAGAGCATGCTCAACATCTATAAATGCTGCTACGCCACCTTGTTTTTGAGCTTCAGCAACTATATGTTGAGCTAGGGTTGTTTTACCAGAAGATTCTGGACCAAAAAGCTCAATAACCCTACCTTTAGGTACGCCACCAATTCCCAAGGCAATATCTAAAGACAGGCAACCAGTACCAATCGATTCTACGTTTAGGGCTGGAATAGAACCCATCTTCATAATTGCTCCTTGTCCAAATCTTTCTTGAATCTGACTCATAGCTTCTTCAGCTGCTTTAATTTTGGGATTATTTTGTTTCTTTTCTACTTTCTCTTTTTTTTCTTTCATGTATTTATTATTTATATCATCCTGAACCATGTCATCCTGAACTTGATTCAGGATCTCTAAAGATTCCGGATCAAGTCCGGAATGACAAAAATATAATTTCATTTGTTTACAAAACAAATTAAAATCAAATCCGGAATGACAATTTATTATTATTTTTTATAAATTATTACTTCTTGTAAATTTTTTTGACTATGTTTACGCTGACTTATTATCCTAAATTTATTTAATCCTAATTTTAATTTCACGTCAATAAAGAAATCCCCACTTTCTGAGACGCCTACCTCCTGATCATTTACAAATAAAAATGCCTCTGGTTCTGTGCTACCTTGAATTTTAATCAAATTTTCTTCAGTAGAAATATTTTGTTCTGGGTAGGTAATTATTAACTTTGGTGCTCTAATATATTCACTAATTTCAAAATATAAAAAATAGGCAAAAACAATAAAAATTATAATAATTAAAAATATTCTTAACTTTCGAGGAGTGATAAAATCAAAAAATTTATCCCTTATATTTTTAAATTGGAACTTATTTTTTTTTATTTTAATTTTTGTTTTAAGACTAGACTCTCTTTGATATTGCTGATAGCACAATTTAAAATTTAACCCTAACTCAGTCGAATATTTTTTTAAAAAATTTTTTAAATATACATTACCTGGTAAATTATGCCATTCTCCATTTTCTAAGGCATCTAAATACTTAAGAGGAATACTCGTTCTTTTAGCTATAAAGCCTAAAGACCAAGATTTTTTTTCCCGAGACTCTTTAAGTTTTTCTCCTAAAGTATATTTTTTAATTTTTTTTGACCTAAAACTATTCATTATTAATCTCGCCCTTCCTCTTCAAAAAAATCTTCTTCTATTTCAAATTCATCTTCCTCAACTACATTTTCATTAGACCGAGTTTGATTGTCATCATCTTCATTACTCTCTAATATTTCGTCAGCAGCTTCTTCAAGCTCTTCGTTGATGCCATCTTGATTTGTTTCTATTACTGGCGACTCTGGAATACTATTAAGCTGAGATTGACCACCACTTTCTTGCATTAAAACATCTCTAGGTTTAGGTCCATTAGCCGGCCCCACCACTCCAATCTCTTCTAATTCATCTAAAATTCGAGCTGCTCGAGCATAACCGACTCGCAGACGCCTCTGTAATAAGGTGGCGGATGCTTTTTCTTGACGAATAACAACTTCCTTAGCTTCCATTAATAACTTGTCATAATCTCCATTTCTACCTTTGGAAATAAAGCTAGATGTAGCACTTTCTGACTCCGTAACTTCATCTAAATAATCTGGTTCAGCTTGCTTTCTTAAAAATTCAATAATATTTTCTTTTTCTTGTTCAGAAACAAAAGCTCCCTGCAAACGACGAGGCTTTGATAAATCAGCTGAAACAAAAAGCATATCTCCTCGACCTAATAATTTCTCAGCTCCACCAGTATCAATCATAGTTCTGGAATCAATTTGAGAAGCCACTGAAAAAGCAATTCGAGAAGTAATATTAGCTTTAATTAAACCTGTAATAACATTTACTGATGGTCGTTGAGTGGCTAAAACTAAATGAATACCAATTGCTCTAGCCATTTGAGCTAATCTAATAATTGCTCCCTCAACATCTTGAGCGGCTACAGCCATTAAATCAGCTAACTCATCAATCACAATCACAATACTAGCCATTTTATGTTCTAAGCTAACTGAATCATTATAACCATAAATATCTTTCTTATTAGCTTTAGATAAAATATCATAACGTTTATCCATTTCATTAACTGCCCATTTCAAAGCATTAATTGTCTTATCAACTTTAGTAATAACTGGTGTTAAAAGATGAGGAATACCATTAAAAGGCGATAGTTCTACTCTCTTAGGATCAACCATAATAAATTTTAACTCATTAGGATTAGAACGATAAAGTAAACTTAAAATTAAAGCATTTATACAAACCGACTTTCCACTACCAGTAGAACCAGCTATTAAAAGATGAGGCATTTTTGCTAAATCAACTACTATATTTTTACCAGAAACATTTTTACCTAAAGCAAAAGACAAACTACCTTCTGACTTTTGAAAAACTGGATCCGATAATATTTCTTTTAATCTTACCAAAGAAGCTACTTTATTTGGCACTTCAATACCCACTAAAGAACGACCTGGAATTGGTGCTTCAATTCTTAAAGGATGAGCTGCTAAAGAAAGAGACAAATTATCTTGTAAGGTAATAATTTTTGTTAAACGAACAGTCTCATCTGGCTTAAGAGTAAATTGGGTAACTGTCGGTCCAACATTTACCTCTTTCATTTCAACGTGAATATTAAAATTCTCTAAAGTTTTTTGTATTTTTTCTTTACCACTCTCAATATCCATACTAATTGGTTGAGACTTCTTATCATTTAGAAGATTTAAAGGTATTTTAATATCTCGATAAACTTTTTTACTGATTGGCATTGTTTCATCCTTTTTTTGATCTGCTAAGGGCTTCTGATATGTTTCTGTTGTAGGCTCTACTGTATTTTTTTGAGCAGATTGTTTTTTAGAAAAAATACTTCGAGTTTTTTCTTTACGGCGAGATTTAACTTTTTCCTCTTCATATTCAAATTCGTCATCATCATCAATTTTTTCTCTCCTCAACCTAAATAAACCCTTAAACTTTTCTACTAAATTCAAATCACTAATCGACAAATCAAAAATTAATAAAACTGAAATTACAAATAAGCCTATCAAAATTACTATTGCTCCCCAAAAACCAGCTAAATTAAAAAGAGGCCAATAAAAAAGCATTCCTATAGAACCACCACCCTGCCCTTCTTTTAGAAAAGGCATTATTTCATCAGTACGTAAAATCAAATTCAAAAATCCTGTGCTAGAGAATAGAAACAATAACATCCCTATGCAATGCCTAAATTCGATAATATATTTTTTAGGATTTAAAAAAATATAACCTAAAATAATAAATAAAAGTGGCAATATAAAATAAAACCAACCTACTGACCAGCTCATAAGTTTAAGCATTCCTCTGCCTAAACTACCTGACAAATCAAAAAGAGCCAAAAAGCTCAAAAAACCTAATATTAACAAACAAAAAACCAAAATACCTTTTTTAGTCTCTGGACTCATATTGGAGAACAAACTTTCTTTGGGGGAACTATGAGTTTTTCGTGAATAAGTTCTCTTTCTTCTTCTTTTTTTAGGCATATTTTTTTTAATATCTAAATTATAAATCCTAATTTCCCTGTCTGCCGACAGGCAGGTAAATAATAACAAAATTCAAATAACCAAAATTCAAATTTTGATTTAAGCTCATTACTTATGATTTGTACTTGTATTATATCATTTTTGTTAGTCTGAAGCCAAATAATCAAAATTCCCTTCTATTTTACAAATAACTATAATAAGTATAAAATTAAATTATAAATATCAATCAACTATATAATCAATATGAAAAAAGCCCTATTAATAATAGATTTATTACAAGACTTTTTTAAAGAAGGCTTACTTGCTGAACATCAACAAAAATTAGTAACTTCCATAAACGAGTTAGTAGATATTGCTCATAAACAAAATATTCCTGTTATTTGGGTTAGACAAGAATATAAAATAGATCTCTCAGACGCACCATTATATAATAGAAAAAATAACAAACTAATAACTATTGAAAATACTGCTGGCTGCAAACTTCTACCTACGCTTCACTATGAAAAAAATGATTATGAAATAGTAAAAAAGAGATATAGCGCTTTTTTTAAAACTAACTTGGAAAAACTGCTCAAACAATTAAAAATTGATACTCTCATTATCACTGGTGTTAATACCATGACATGTGTCCGTACCACTGCAATAGATGCTTATCAAAGAGATTATGAAGTTATCCTCGCTTTAGATGCTATTGATGCCTATGATATTGAACAACATAAAAATTCAATCAAATACTTAGAATATGCAGTTGCTCAAGGAATGCATAATGATGAAATTAAAAAATTATGACTAGGCTACACCCTGCTGTTAAAGTAATAACTCAACAAAATGATAAATTTCTAATAATCAAACAAAAAATTCCTAATGGGACTGTTTGGGATTTACCAGGTGGAAAGGTTAATTTTGGAGAATCTCCCTATGATACATTAATACGAGAAGTTATGGAAGAAACTTGTCTTTCTATTAAAGTAATTAAACCTCTTGGACCATTTTGGTTTTTTAGATATGACGGTGATCAAATTATCTGCTCAACTTTTTTATGTACTGCCGATAACTATGATGTTGATTTAACAAAGAATCCTGCTAATGAAAAAATTATAGAATATAAATGGGTTACGAAAAATGAGTTCCTCACTGATAAATACATGGTAAATGATAGTCTAAAAAAACTTTTTAACTTATTATAATAAAAATCAAAAAAGCAAGGAGGAATCATGTTTTCGTCATTCCGGACTTCCCCAGTCAAGCGGTCTTGAGGGTCTGGCCTCAATACTAGCTATATTTATTGTCTTGTCATTCCGGATTTAATCCGGAATCTCAATTTCAATGTTTAGTGGTATTGGAGATCCTGAGTCGAGCTCAGGATGACATAGCTCAGGATGATATAAAAGGAAAAAATATTTTTCTTAAGGAGGAAAAAATGATTGATAAATTAATTGAAGGTCTCTTAATTATACTTGGTCTTATTGTCATAAAAAAAAGGAATATCATATAAGAAATGCTAGATACCCCACCATTGATCCTTATAATAATCTATCAAAAGAAAAATTAGCAAAGATTAAAGCTTATTCCATTTTTATGTTTGAATCTTATAGTGGACACTCAACCACTATCACCTAAAGACAAAGGTTTTTCTCCCAGGGACAATAAAAATTAATAACCAAAAAAGAGCTTCGAGAATGAAGCTCTTTTTATATTTAATCAAA
>JAIOTH010000083.1 GCA_021106915.1 bacterium
CTGGTACATCGCCTCCAGTAGCAGTAATAACAAAATTATAGGGACTTTCATCAAGATCATTACTATCAATCATAATTTCTGCTGTTTTAGTTTCCTCAGTATTTGCAATAAAAGTGACTTCAAAAGTTGTTGATTCATTTGGTAAAATTTGGGAACTAGTTGCTGAATTTGAGATACTAAATTCTGGATCACCAATAATTTGAATTGGCAAAGTAAGTTCCAAGACACTATTTCCAGTATTTTCTATTGTAAATGTCTTTGTAAGATTAGAACCTAAAGAGACATGACCGAAATCATAAGAACCAATATCATCTCTAATACTTTCTCCATTATCTGACTTCACATTTATATCTGGAACCTCTGATCCAAAAGAAAATAATCCTACTTCTGGATCACCATAAAGATTAAAAACAGTAAAATTCATCCAAGTACCAAGAGTCAACTCTTGTTTTAAATCATGAAGAGCATAACCACCTTCTTCTTTACCAAGAATCAAACGCTTAGCATATTGAGAAGTCATGCCTGAATTTGAAGAAGTACCATCATAATGATCTTGTTGTCCCCAGTACCAAGAAACTCTAGTAGCGCTAATGGTAGCAATACCACCATTTTTTAACAAAGCATAGGATAAATTATTATTATTTTCCGGATAAGAATTAAGACAAGAACTCTGAAAAGTAAAACCAGGATGAGTGTCATCTAATCCCGATACTTGAGATGTATTTATAATCCAAGATGCACTTTCTTGTCCTCCGTGAGTCCACCAAAAAACAGATCCAAAAGTATTACCAGTCCAAGCATCTGTAGTAATATATTGACCATTTGGCGTACTCTCTGGTGACGGATTTAGACCATAATCTTCAGCATAAATTCTATGATAGCCCCAATCATCCATTTGAGAGATATAATCATCTTTTATTTCTTCACCTAAGTCATAACCAGGAGTATTAGAATCACTGGGTACCATAGGTAAAAGAACATTTTTTCTCCAGCTAGCTTCCGATCGGGTTTCATTTTGATAATTAATAGTTTTTTCCAAAATATGATCTAAATCATTCAATATTCCATAATAAGGAATACGACCAACTACTACTTCATAGTTTTTATCTATTCCAGTTTCATAATTATTTACACCGAAATCGTCATCTTCTTCCCCAAAAAATCCATCCCCATCCAAATCCCAATTTCCAGTCAGATCAGCATAATAATAATCCGAAGGAGAGTCTGTATATTGTGGATAGTAAGAATCACCGTTTCTTGGCCATAACATCTTCATTGGCACATCACCATGTCCTGTATCTGGCCCACCTATTAAAAGCACATACTCAATATTCAAACTAATATAATTATCTATTAACCAATTACGAATATTATCCGATGCTATATCTCCTATACCACCGCCCCAATCATCTTCCGTAGCTACGTGTACTGTAAAACCTCTATTTTGTTTATGAGTTATAAAATCACCCAGCATAGTA
The DNA here is from genome assembly GCA_021106915.1 of bacterium. Taxonomy (GTDB): domain Bacteria; phylum Patescibacteriota; class Patescibacteriia; order UBA1558; family S5-K13; genus JAIOTH01. The sequence goes on from JAIOTH010000083.1 coordinate 1,479, forward strand.
GAACTAGCATAAATAGAATCGGTTGTGATAATAGCATATCCTCCTGACTGTTGAGGAAAACGAGAGATATATTTATCATACTCTGGAGCGATAACTTCAAAAATATCCACTAACTCTTCAACTCTATTATCTGCCAGACGATCAGATGCTAAAACATTTTTTTCATCCGTACTCAAAATAAGCCGATTAAAATGAATGACTGGTTCAAAATACACTAATTTTCTAAGTTTTCTGGTAATTGGATTGTATTGAAATTGACTAACTGGAAAATCTACTATTTTCCATTTTCTCATTTGTCCAACATTTTGTTTTCCTAAAATATTCTCTGGAAAAAAAGTATTAGAATTGTATATACTTATGTCTTTTCCATCTTGTATTTCCTTATCTTTAGGCCATAAAACTATTTCTTTTTGTAAATCTGGATCCCAAGTCATTATCGGTGGTGTTGGACTAACTTCCCATTTACCAGATATTTCTTCAAATTCTTGATTTTGTAACTCTACCTCTACTGTTGTCAAATCAGCATCTGGCGGTAAAATAGCTCTGACAATTTGATAAGGAATCATTGGTTCTCCGGATTTATTAACATATTGAATATTCTTAGTATCTTCAAACTCAAATTTTGCGTTTCCATTATCTCTATCAACGCTTAACAGAACATTTGAAATGTTCAAAAATATTTGATCTTTTATTGTCGTAAAATCATTATTTTCTGTAAATACTTCTTCTGTTTTTTTATTAGTTATAAATAAATCATCTATTTTTTCATCTCTTATCTTTTTATCAGATATAAAAAGGTCCTCTATTTTTTTATTTGTACTTTCTTCTGCAATTGAATTCGCAAAAGCAGGCATAACTTGCATTGTTATTAGAACAATACAGGTCGTTATAATAAAACTTTTACGGATAAATCCTTTAAAATTTTTCATAAATTTTTATAATTAATAGTTTTTAATAATACAAATTGTAATATTTTAATTAAACATTATATCCTGTTTAAATTGTTCTGTCAAGTATTGTCAATGGTTACCCTATTATCTTTTGTGATATCTATAACGAAAAAAAAATTAAAACATTACAGTTAAAATATTTCCAGTTTAATTTTTATTAACAACGTAAAGTCTGTCTGCGCAGAACTTCAGCATAGGCAGATTAAAAAAATATAAAAACAATCTTTTTTAAATTACTATTTTTAATATTTTCAAAAAATCCTTCTAATTTTATTTTTTTCACTCTGATAAAATTTTTAACGGAATTTTTTTACTGTTAAAAACAAGTGCATAACCTGTTTAAAAATTTACTTGCTCAAAATTAAAATCCTGCTAAAATGATAATACTATGGTCGCTAACAAAAAAAATAATAATTTTGAATCAATAGATAAAATTCCTCCTCATAATCTAGAAGCTGAGTCTAATGTTTTAGGATCTGTTTTAATTGACACTGAAGCAATTAATAAAATTGCTGATATTTTAGATGAAAAAGATTTTTACAAAAAAGCTCATCAAATAATTTTTCGAGCTTTTTTAGAATTATATGATAAAAGAGAACCTATTGATTTATTATCAGTCAACAATATTTTAGGTGAGTATGGTGAATCAAAAAATATTGGTGGAAAAAGTTATTTAGCTAGTTTAAGCAATTCAGTGGTGACAGCTGGAAATGTTAAATATTACGCTGAAATAGTTCAAAAAAAATCTACTTTAAGAAAATTAATTCATGCTTCTGGTGAAATTAATAGTTTAGCTTATGACGAAACAAACGACATTGACACTATTTTAGATGAATCTGAACAAAAATTATTCTCTATTTCCCAAAAATTTTTAAAAGAAAACTTTGTATCAATATCTAATGTTTTAAATGATACTTTTGAAAGAATTGATGAGCTCCATAAAAACAAAGGACAATTACGTGGACTACCAACTGGTTATCGAGACTTAGATAATATTTTAGCTGGTTTACAAAAATCCAATTTAATAATTATTGCTGCTCGACCTAGTGTTGGTAAAACTACTTTTGCTTTGGATATAGCTCGTAATATTGCCATCAAAGGCAAAGGGTGTGTTGGATTATTTTCTTTAGAAATGAGTAAAGAAGAATTAGTCGACAGAATCCTCTGTTCAGAAGCTGGTGTTTCTTTATGGAAAATGAGAACTGGAAAATTGAGTGATCGTGATGAACA
>JAIOTH010000085.1 GCA_021106915.1 bacterium
AATAACTCAAGGAGTTGACTTGCAACATTATAAAAATAAAAATAAAGTAATTAATAATGATATCGCTAAAATTCCTCATCCCATTATTGGTTATGTTGGCATTATTCAAGAGAATAGAGTTAATCTAGATTTAATAGAGTATTTGGCTAAAAAAAATCTGGACAAATCAATCGTTCTAATCGGCCCAATTTGGAGAGAAGATGATCGTAAAAAATTAGCCGAACACTCTAATATCTATCTTTTAGGGGCTAAAAAATATACTGACGTTCCAGATTATATCTACGAATTTGATGTCGGAATTATACCGCATTATACTAATGATTTTATAAAATATACCTGCCCCATGAAAATATACGAATATATGGCTTGTGGAATTCCAATTATCACTACTGATGCTCCAGGCGTAGATCAATTCCAAGACTTTGCTAAAGTCACTAATGATTTTGAAAAATTTAATATTTTTATTAAGGAAGAGCTAGAAAATAATTCTGCTCAAAAAATCAAAAAAAGGCTAGAAAAAATTAAAGAACATACTTGGGATAAAAAAGTAGATCAAATGTTAAAATATATAAGCAATAGATAATTTATATAAAAATATGAAAGATAAAATTAAAGAATTAATTTCTCAAAATACTAAACTTGATATTAAAGATATTAAATTAGAAATTCCTCCTCAAAGCGAAATGGGTGATTATGCTTTAGCTTGTTTTGATTTAGCTAAAAAAGAAAAAAAATCTCCAGTTGATATAGCTAAAGAATTAAAAGAAAAAATAATTGAAAATTTTAACCAAAACAAAGAAAAACTTCCTAAATTTTTAGAAAAAATAGAAACCTATGGTCCTTATTTAAACTTTTTTGTTAATAAATTAAAAATTGCTGAATCCATAATTAAAGAAATTCAAAAAAATCAACAAAATTATGGTAAATTAAATGATTCAGAAATAATTTTAGTAGAAAGTCCTGGACCTAATACCAATAAACCTTTACATTTAGGACATCTTCGAAACATTCTTTTAGGACAATCTATCTCTAATATTTTAAGATTTATTGGTAAAGATGTTCATATTGTCAATGTTGTTAATGATCGGGGAGTTCACATTTGTAAATCCATGTTAGCTTATCAAAAATTTGGCAACTCAACATCTCCTGAAGAAGTTGGTAAAAAATCAGATCATTTCGTGGGAGATTACTATGTAAGATATAATCAAGAAGCCAAAAAACAATCCGCTGAAAATCCAGACAAAGGAGAAAAACTAGAAGAAGAAATTCACGATTTATTAATCAAATGGGAAAATAGTGACCCCCAGGTTATAAAATTATGGAAAAAAATGAATAACTGGGCTTTAAAAGGCTTCAAAGAAACTTACCGTAAATTAAATTTTAAGATTGAAAAAGAATATCTTGAAAGTGATACTTATCAAGGAGGTAAAGACTTAATATTGGCTGGATTAGAAGAAGGTATTTTTCAAAAAAATAAAGATGGTTCCATAATCATAGATCTAGAAGATAAAAAATTAGATAAAAAAGTTTTATTAAGACCCGATGGAACTTCTGTATATATTACTCAAGATATTAATATGGCTCATCTAAGATATGAAGATTTTAAATTCGATAAAATGATTTATGTTGTTGGCAACGAACAACAATATCATTTTAAAGTTTTATTTGAAGTTTTTAAAGCCTTAAATTTTAATTTTGCTAATAAATGTTATCATTTTTCATATGGTATGATTGAATTACCAGAAGGAAAAATGAAATCCCGAGAAGGAAATGTAATTGACACTGATAATTTAATTGAAGAAGCTACTGAATTAGCTAAATTAGAAACAAAAAAAAGATATGATAATCTAAATGCTGATGAAATTAATGATCGAGCAAATAAAATAGCCATGGCTGCTATTAAATTTTCAATATTAAAACATGATCCTTTAAAAAATTTCATATTTGATTTAAAAAAATCATTAGAATTTGAAGGAGACACTGGCCCCTATGTTCTGTATTCTTATGTTAGAATTAAATCAATTCTAAAAAAATATGATCAAAAATTAGATAAAAAAATAAATTTTTCATTATTAAATACAGAATTAGATCAAAAAATAATAAAACTATTAAAAAATTATAAAGGAATCATTAAATCTGCTGCTAAAAATTATAAACCATCTTTAATTGTGAGTTATTTATTAGAATTATCATCATCATTTAGTAAATATTATGCTCAAAATCCTATCTTAAATTCTGATAATGAAGAAATCAAAAAAGCTAGATTATTATTGATTGATTCTATTAGCTTAGTTCTAAAATCAGGATTGAATTTATTGGGAATAGAGACGGTGGAGCAAATGTAAAATACTAATAATACGAATATTATGATACTAATATACAAATAATTCTCAAAATTTTATTTTTTAAATTTACACTTTTTAATTACAAAATACACATCTTATTAAATTTTAACAAAATAAACTAAAGCATATGAACCTTGAAACCGTTATTGGACTAGAAATTCACATTCAACTCCAAACCAAAACTAAAATGTTTTGTTCTTGTTCTAATAATTCTGACAGCCAAGAGGCTAATTCTTTAATTTGTCCAATTTGCTTAGGTCATCCAGGAGCATTACCACTTTTAAATGAAAAAGCTGTAGAATATGGTATCAGATTAGCCAGTGCTCTTAATCTAAAAATAAATAATAAATCTGTTTTTGTACGAAAAAACTATTTTTATCCCGATCTTCCTCAAGGTTATCAAATTTCTCAATTTGAAAAACCTTTGTCTGAAGATGGTTTTTATGTTTTAAATAATGGAAAAGAAAAAATCAGAATTGGAATTGAAAGATTGCATTTAGAAAATGATGCTGCTAAAAATACTCATACTGCAAATAATAGTTTAATTGATTTTAACAGAGCTGGAACTCCTTTAGCGGAAATTGTCACTCGTCCAGATTTCCGAGAAGGTTCTCAGGCTCGTTTATTTGTTCAAAAATTAAGACAAATTTGTCGATATTTAAAAGTGTCAGATGCTGACATGGAAAAAGGACAATTACGATGCGACGTCAATATTTCTTTACGACCAGTTGGTGAAACCAATTTATATCCCAAAACTGAAGTTAAAAATTTAAACTCTTTTAAATCAATAGAAAGAGCTATTAAATATGAAATCAAAAAACAAACTAGACTATGGCAAGATAATAACCCGCCTCAAGAACAAACTACTCAAGGCTGGAATGATTCTCTACAAATTACCGAACTCCAAAGAAGTAAGGAAATTGCTAATGATTATCGTTATTTTCAAGAACCAGATTTACCAGTTCTAATTATTTCCGACAAAAAAATAGATGAAATCAAAAAACATTTACCAGAACTAGCTGACCAAAAAATAGAACGTTTTAAAAAAGAGTATGGACTTTCTCATATTGATGCCCTAACTTTAACTAATTATAAAAAAACGTCTGAATATTGTGAAAAAGTAGTTTCTGAATTCAAAGAATGGTTAATATCAGAAGTGGAAAGTACTCGAGAAACTGAAAATGAAATTTGGGAAAGTAATAAAAAAAGAGCCGTAAAATTAATTAGTGGCTGGATAATTTCTGAACTTTTTAAATTAATCAATGAAAATAATTCTAAAATAGAGGAGACTAAAATTACTCCGGAAAACATGGCGGAATTTATCAAAACCATCTACTTAGCTAAAGTAAATAGTTCCAATGCTCAAAAAATATTAAAAATTATGTTTGAGACTGGTGAAGATCCTTCCCAAATTATTGAAGAAAATGATTTATCTCAAATTAGTAATGAATCTGACATTGAAAAAATGGTAGAAAATATCATTAAAAATAATCCTGAACAAGTTGAACAATATAAAAATGGTAAAAAAAACTTAATTAAATATTTTGTCGGAATGTTAATGAAGGAATCCAAAGCTAAAGCTAATCCTAAAATTGGTGAGAAATTATTTAAAAAAAAGTTAAAATAAAAAAACAAGCCTTTCCGTTTTAGAAAAGACTTGTCTGAATATTACATTCTATTTAAAAGCGTCAGGATGCATTCCAACACTTTTTACTTCTTCTTTGTTTTGTTCCTCATACCCTGGAATTAATTCCGGGGAATTTAAAACCTCGATCAACCAACTCGGAACGTTATTGGTTGGATAACTTCTAAATTCATTTATCATGGACAAAATTACCCTATTGTCCACTTCCTTTTTTAAATGACTCATAAAATAAATATTCATATCCGAAAATAATATCTTTTTCATTTTCAATAAATTAAAAATATTATTTTCATTAACTACTATTTTTGTAAGACTCATTCTAAAGGCTTTTAATGCACCTCTAGATAAACAATCCAACCTTTTAAGACCTTCAAAATTTGCATACAGAGACTTAAAATCATTTGTATTATTAATTTTCTGTCTTAAAAAGACTTCGAGAGAATCTGAATAATTAACAGAATCTACTTCTGTTTTGTATATTTTTCTGAATTCACTCGAGTATAGAGGTTGTGACACTTCAAACAAGTTCATTTTTTCGTGATTTTTCTCTATAAGTTTGAAAATTTTTCGAGAAATTATTTCTTTGTTGTCTTCACAAACAACATCATAAAAGATCAACAATGAACTTACATGTCTAATATTATACTCATCAGATTCTAAAATTTCAGCTTGTCTTTTTAGAATTTTACTTTCCAAATCTTTTTCCCATGACAAAAATCCAGCAAGCCTTGATAACATTTCTATGTCACGAATTTCTTTCAATCCTTTGTCTGATTCTGATAATGTTTCCTCAATTTTATTTCGAACCATATATCTAAATCCATACTCATCACCACAGGATGTATAGAGATCTACTAATTCTTCTAAATCATCAATTTTGTATTGAGCATTTTCAAAATCCCCACCATAAAAATCAAACAACATTCTTTCGCTAACAGCATTTAAGTTTAAATTAATTAAACTTAATACCAATACCACTATAATAATGATATATTTTTTCATCATAGCCTCCTAAAGCCTTCTATTCTTTTTTTGTGATTAACGATTTAAATTTGGATAAATTACTTATCCACCTTTCACATAATATTTATATTTCTCACCATAAAAAAGGTGATTATTTTTCAAAGAACATAACTAATTTAGATTTTTAGTTAATAAACCATTTAAGCATATTTTTTAAAAATTGTCAAACAGTTTTTTAATTTTAAATCAAATCTAACTTGCAAAAATTTATAATAGCTATATAATTTTTAAAAGTACTTAAAAAAATAAAAACTCTAATTCCAGAGTTTTTTAAAAAAATAAGGAGGAAAGATGAAAAATTTAATCTCAATGAGGGATTTAAGCAAAGAGGAAATTCTACAATTAATGAAAATAGCGAGAGACATTGAAAATGGAACTATTAAGCCAAACATGGATCGCAAAATTGCCGCTTTATTATTCTTTGAAGCGTCAACTCGAACTCTGTTTTCTTTCGCTGTTGCTATGAAAAAATTAGGTGGAGGCACTATCACTATGCGAGATATCAGTAAAACATCAGCAAAAAAAGGCGAAACTTTTGCCGATACTTTAATGACTATCGCCCAATATGTTGAAATTATAATTATTAGATCAGGTGTAGAGGGTTCAGCTCGCTATGCATCAGAAGTAGTCCCCATCCCCGTAGTTAATGCTGGTGATGGAGCAAATCAACATCCTACTCAAGCTTTACTCGATCTATATTCCATTATCAAAACTCAAGGCACTTTAGAAAATCTGACAATTGGAGTAGCGGGGGATTTAAAATTTGGTAGAACAGTACATTCTTTAGTTCAGGCAATGAGTGATTTTAATCCAAAATTCAAATTTATTTCACCTTCTTTTTTAAAAATGCCATCTTACATCAAAGACGATCTTTTGGAAAAAAATATTGAATTCGAAGAGTTGGAAGATATTGAGAAAAAAATTAATGAACTCGATATTTTATATGTAACTC
>JAIOTH010000153.1 GCA_021106915.1 bacterium
AACTTGAGTTATATTCCCATATACAGAAGAAGATGAAGCAAAGATAAATTTAGTATCAGGAGTTTCTTTTAAGCATTCTAATAAATTTAAAGTTCCTTGAATATTAGTTTGAATATATTTACTAGGATCTTCAATAGAAGCTCGAACTCCAGCTCGAGCAGCTAAATGGATAACTGTTGTAAATTTATTTTTTTTAAAGATATTTTCTAATTCTTCTTGATCTTTAATATCTATTTTTTTAAATGTATAATTAGGATTATCTTTCCCGCCAGTCATTCGACCCTGAAGGGTCTCAGACCCTGAACGGGAGGCGGATCTAGAAAATTGTTCTATGTTCTTTTTTTTAATTTCTGGGGAATAATAATTATTTAAATTATCAATACAAAAAACCTGCTTCCCTTGTTCTAAAAGGGTTTTAGTTAAATTAGAGCCGATAAATCCCGCTCCTCCAGTAATTAATATTTTAGTTTTTTTATTATTTTTCATACAACTTTTACCTTTTAACTTTTACCTTTTAACTCAAATTTACATTCCGCTCTTCTTAATAACCGTATTGAGGGTTTTTAAAATAATTGATAAATCTAAAATGAAAGAACGGTTTTTAATATAATAAAGGTCATATTGAAGTTTTTCCAAAGCATCTTGGACTGTATTACCATAAGGATAATTGATTTGGGTCCAGCCGGTTAGACCTGGTTTAACTAATAATCTTTGATCATAAAAAGAAATTTGTTTTTTTAGATCTTTAATAAATTCTGGTCTTTCTGGTCGCGGACCGACTAAACTCATATCGCCTTTGAGAATATTAATTAATTGAGGTATTTCATCTAAGCGGCTTTTTCTGAGAAAATTACCAATTTTTGTCACTCGGGGATCATTTTCCGAAGCCCATTGAGGACCATTTTTTTCAGCATCAATGCGCATACTTCTAAATTTGATAGCTAAAAATGTTTTATTATTTTTAGTAGTTCGAATTTGTTTAAAAAATATAGGACCTTTAGAATCAAGTTTGATGGCAATGACTATAAAAGGGATGAATATTATAGAAATAGTCAAAAATATAATACTGAATATTTTATCTAAAACATTTTTTACTAAATCAAATAAAGATTTATGACTTTCATTAAAATTATTCATCACCCAAACGCTATTAATATTTTTAACTGGTATTTTTCCTAAAAATTTTTGATAAAAATCAGTAGTTTTGATAATTTCTAGTCTTAATTTTAAACATTCAAATAATTGATCACTGATATTTTTTTGATTTAATAGTTCATCATCTATTACAATAGTCTGGATTTTATTACCGCGAATAGAATAATTAATATGTTCTATTTTGATCTCATTTAATTTTTCAGAATTTATTTTTAATTCATTGCTGGGATTTACAAAAAGATTAATATCTAATTCTAGTTCTGGTTTTTTAATGATATGTTGAATTAAATCTTGACTATTAGTAATAACTAAACAGTTTTTTTGTTTTAAATTTTTGAATAAAAAATTATGAGCAATAATTCTCCAGAAATAAAAAACAATCCCAAAAATTAAAATATTGATTATCAGGATTGTTTTAGGGGTTATTATGTTTTGAGGAATAATATAAAAATAAAGAACGCTTAAGAAAAAATTAATGATGGAAATATTAAAAATATTTACTATTAAATCATATTTTTTAAATAAAGCCCTACTAGATTCATAAAAACGAAAGCTAAAAATAATCATTAACCAAAAAATATAAATAATACTAAAATGAAGAAGAAGTCTTTGAAAAATATCTAAATTAAAAGTATTTCCAAAACGTATCAAAAGAGTTAAAAATAAACTTAAGTATAAAAAAAACATATCTCCTAAGAGTAGGATAATTTTTTTAGATTTAATTTTAAAATCTGTATTAATAAACATAATATTTACTATTAAAATACTAGCAAATATTAGTAAAATAATAAAGCCTTTTATTGTAAAATAACATTATAAATAGTATTATTGATATATACAAATGAAAAAATAATATTTAATAAAATATGAAAAAAATAAGTTTAATTTTAAATTTTAGTATAATTTTTGTTTTGATTTTTTTGGGTTTCAAACAAGTTCAAGCTGATATCAATATTTATGATATTGAAATTTCAAACATGACTAATGGTCGAGCTACTATTAAGTGGGCTACTGATACAAAAACCCGAGGAGAGATTCGTTACGGTCTGGATGCTGATAATTTAAATCGCTATATGGGCTATAGTCTTTATGACCTCCGTCATGAATCAATTTTAAGTGGTTTAGAAAAAGATCAAATTTATTATTATAGAATAGTTGCTTTTCAAGAGAATAATGAAAATGAATCTACTTATACTCAAAGTTTTTCTACTGCTGATATGATTAATACTGACAAACCTCAATTCGAAGAAGTAGATATATTACAAATTGTAGATGATGGTATAGCTATTTCTTGGACTACTAATGAAAATACCAAAGCTAAAGTTTATTATGGGACTAATGAAAGTAATTTAAGTAAAAGCAAATCTTTTCGTAGTTTTGAAATGGATCATAGTGCAATAATTACTGGTTTAAAATCTGCAGAAAATTATTTCTTA
>JAIOTH010000057.1 GCA_021106915.1 bacterium
ATCAATATTTTTTTGACCAATCCCCCATTCTTCAAAAAGTTGGACAGCAAAATTTTCAATAGTATCTTCCTGCAGACTATCGATGATGACAAGTGCTAATTCAATGCTAGTCTCATTTTTAAAATTAGAAAGCTTAGTCTCTAATTTTTGTTTTTCAGAAGAACTTAATAAATTAGCATAATCATTAACATGTCCTTGGGGTTCGCCTAAATCGTAATAAGCTTGAGCTGAAAAGCTAAAGAATAACAAAAAGAAAACGAAGAGGAATTTAATTTGTTTCCAGGACATAAGTTATTAATTAAAATAATTATTTACAGCATCTTCAAATTGCTCAATAAATATCTGCTTAAAATAAGAAATGTTATTTATTTCATAGAATAATAAACTTGCTTTTTTATACTCTTTTACATCAACTATTCTGTAAGAAAGCGGTATGGAATTATGTGCTAAAAGAATAGAATTAGAAATCATTCTGGCTGTTCTTTTATTTCCATCCTCAAAAGCCTGAATATACGAAATTAAAATCAAAGATAAAAATACCTTTTCAAAAAAAGAATCTTTTTTATTTATTAAATTAACCATTTCTTGTAAAATTTCCTTGATTTGAAAACTATTTTCTAAAGGTTTATATTTTGTACCTGTAATTCTAACAATTCCATTTCTAATGTTTTTTGAAATTTCAAGTTCTTTTGTTAAAACTCTATGTATATATTCAATATCAGAATAATCTAACTTTAAAAATCTTTGTTTATTTTGAATAGCTTCATTAAAAGCATCTTTATGATTAAGAATCATCTGGGATTCCTCTTTAGTTTTACCTGCTTCTTTTATATTTTCTTTTATTAAAACTTCTGTACTTAAGAGAGAATAAGTATTTCCTTCTATTTCCGAAGATTTCCAAGAAAATTCGATCATAATTCTCTCAAATTCTTTATTAATAAGAGTCTGACTATCATATTTTGAAAAATTCTTTATGAATTTACTATGTAAATCTTCTAATTTCTTTTTTTCTTCTTTAGTGAAAATATTACCTTCTAAGATTTAAAAAATTTCAAAATTAAAATTTTCTTTTATTTCTCTCTTAACATATGGAATAGAAAAATATTTTTCAACATCAATTTTTTTTAAAATATTATAAGATTCAGCTAAAGAATAAACCGTGTTTTTTCCTAATCCTTTTTTAAAGATTAAATTTTTTCCTTCTAATTCTTTCAAATCTCTTTGTAAAGTTTTTCTATCAATATCAGTACTCAAAAAAGACAAAACATCAGAGACTGATATCTCTATTTTTTTCTCTATGAAAGAAGTTATTTGAAATTGTCTTTCTTGTTTTTTATTCATATTTAAATTATATCATTAATTGCGACATTTTTCAATACTAATTGCGACATTTTTAATGTATTTATCCATAAAGACGTTAAAAATAAGGACTTTATTGCGACATTTATTCTTTAATATTGTGATATTTTTATTTAATTATTGATTTTTCCAAAGGAAACTGTTAAACGTTAGTTTAGCAGTTTCCTTCACACTTACAACATGTCATTTAGTACTAAAATTTTACACTAGGTACTGTTTCTGAACCTTCCACAGATTCAAAATATGATTTTTCTTCAAATCCAAAAGCACTAGCTACCCATTTTGTTGGGATTCTTTTGATTATCAGGTTATAACCTTTAATAGTGTCGTTAAATCTTTTTCTTTCTACACTAATTCTATTTTCAGTGCCTTCTAATTGAATCATCAAATCACTAACATTATTAGAAGATTTTAATTCTGGATAATTTTCCATAACCATTAATAATCGTCCTAAAGCACTTTCTACTTGTCCAGCAGCAGCAGCTTTAGCGTTAACATTGTTAGCACCAGCATAACGGCTACGGGCTTCAGCTAAGTTATTAAAAATTTCTTGTTCTTGTTTCATAACACCTTTAACTGATTCAATCAAATTAGGAATTAAATCAAATCTTCTCTGATACTGAGTTTCTACCTGAGCCCATTGGTTATCAATAGTTTCATTACTAGAGATAAGCTTATTGTAGGTTTTCCAAATAAAACCACCAATAATTACCACTAGGATAATTATGATTAATAAATTAAGTTTTCCTTTTTTCATGTGTTTAGTTTTATTAAATAATATATTTTAATTATACAATAGAAGTATTATAATAAAAAGTTGAAAATTTTTAGTTCTTGTAAAAGAAATATCAATCGAGTAGAATTTTACTGGCCTCCAACTCTTGTCAAAATTCAAAAAATATATTAGTATATAGAAACTGTTATTTGATAATTTATTGGGTCGTAGCCAAGTGGTAAGGCAGCGGGTTTTGATCCCGTCATGCGTAGGTTCGAATCCTACCGACCCAGCCATTCTTCGCTCTCGTTTCACTTGAGCTACGAATGGCACGGCCATTTTCGTTCTTATTATTTAAGTTACGAATGACAGGCCTAAGTTGAAAATTAAATAGAAAATACGGAGAGTTGCCAGAGCGGTCGAATGGGGCAGTCTTGAAAACTGCTGAGCCTTTACGGGTTCCGGGGGTTCGAATCCCTCACTCTCCGCCAATCGGAATTTGGGCGCGAATTTAGGATAGCCGAATAGCCAATTTGGGCTTCAAACTGAATCTTTCTACCTTTTAAAATGAAGTTCGAGCCGATATCTTTCAGAAATGATAAGATTTCAGAATAATTATTAGAATCTAGATACTTTTTAGCTTGGCTACTACGGATTATGACTTTTTTCATCCGTTCGAGCCGATTATTTTCTAATGAACTAAAATCAGTTATTTGTTCAGATATAGCAATCTTCTTACTTATAAGAAGATTTTTCTTTTTAGTATATTCATCATTATCAATTAGATTATCAATCTTCATATCTAATAGTTTATCCAATTTGTTTTCTAATTGGATTTTTTTAATATCTAATTTATTGATAATAATTTCATCTTCTGATTTTAGTTCATCTATTTTTGAATCTAATACTTTTAACATATTATTTTTCCATTCTTTAGAAAGAGAAACTTTTTGTAATATTTCTTTTAATTGTTCAACTAGTAATTCTTCTCGGATATATTTTTCATCACAAGTAGATTTCTTTTTAGTACAACGATAATAAATATATCCTTTTTGCTTTTCAGCAGTAATTGAACAATCACAAGTTCCACATTTCATAAAACCAGTAAAAGAATAATTATGAAGCTTTTTTCTTTTCTTTTTACCTCTGTTATTCA
>JAIOTH010000009.1 GCA_021106915.1 bacterium
TTTTGTAATAACATAATTTTAGACTCTAAGGCTTGATGATAAAAATTCAACAATTTTTTAGTAGAATATTTTTGAGAAACTTTTTCTATAACCTCTTTTAAAAAGGGGTGGATCAAATTTATTTCCGAATCTAATTTAAATATCAACAAGTCCCTAGAAATCCTTAAATAAGAATTTAATAAAGTCTCTAAATAAATATAGGAATTCTTAGAATTTTTTGATTTTTTAATTTGTCCTTCTACCCATTTAAACTTGTCGTTCAAAGGATTATCAATAATCTCCACAATTCTATTTAATTCTACCTTATGTTTTTCCCATAAATCAACATTTTTTCCATAAAAAAGAGCTATTCCTGGTATTCCTCCTGAAAAAAAAGTTAATTCTTCAACTAATTTACTATCAATATCTTTACTATGCAGATATTTACTTACATCCTTTAAGGGAACATTAGCAAATTTTATGATCTGTGATCTAGATATAATGGTTGGTAAAATATTTTTAACTTCTTGAGCTATTAAAATAACAATTGAATTCCGAGGAGGTTCTTCAATTACTTTTAAAAGGGCATTAGCTGCTTCAATACTTAAAAAATCAGCATTATTAATAATAGCTATTTTATATTTAGACTTAATCGGAGTCAAATAAAATTTTTCTTTAAATTCTCTAACTTGCTCAATGGAAATATTTTTCTTATCATCTTTTAAATCAAAAATCATAAGATCAGGATGAATGCCCTTATTTATTTCTTGACAATTAACACAATCTTGACAAGGAAATCTTTTATTATCTTTTTCAATATTCTTATGATTCTGACAAAAAATAGATTGTCCAAAATAATGAGCTAAGGTCTTTTTACCAATATCCTGCGGACCAGCAAATAAATAAGTATGACAAAAATTCTGACTAATAATCAATTTTTGTAAATAATGTTTGATATTTTCATGACCCAAAATTGGCCAATCAAATTTAAATTCACCACTTTCTTTCATAGTATAAGAATAACAAATTTAATCTAATTTAACAACAATCATTAAAAACCATTGACAATTTTATCAATACATGCTATACTCTTATATTAGGTTCGCAATAATGCATTATTGAAAAATATTTGCAACTATGCTACCTAATAAAAAAATTATTCAAAGGAGGTAATAATGAAGAATAAATTGATTTAAAAAAGACTTGTTAATAGATGAACAGAATTACTGGTAAAAATTCATCTGTTAACAAGGACTTAAAAAAAATTAAAAAAAGATAGGGTCGCCACATAAAGATATTCTTGGCGAAAGGGGCTTTACCGGTGGATTTATCAACTAAGCCCCACCCTATCAAAATAAAGAGCTGGAGAAAGTTTGCAAAAAAAACAAATGAGGCACCATAACCGCCTCACAATTACTTTCTCCGCTCTTAATAATGCCAGGCAGATGAATATTTATTTCATTCTGCCTTTTTTATTACTTAAAAAATTACTAATTAAAAATTCATTTGAAATTTGTAATTAGTCATTAATAATTCTCTTTAAAATTTATGATTTTAAAGAGCCCTATCCATTGCTTCATTAGCTAAAGCATCAGCTGCTTTATTCTGTTCTCGATAAACATGCTGAAAAGTAATTTTTCTAAAACTCAAACTTAAATTCCAAGCTTTTACAAATAAAAGAGCTAAGTCTTTATTTTTTACCTTATATTCTCGATTTAATTGCTTAACCACTAACTCACTATCTAAAAAACTCTCTAAGTCCTCTACTTTATTTTCTAAAGCTAATTCTAAACCCTTTAACAATGCCTTATATTCTGCTTGATTATTGGTAGTCTCACCTAAATAAACTGAAAAATCAGCTACTACTTCATCTTTAGAATTATATAAAACACCACCAATACCAGCCGGACCTGGATTACCTCGAGCACCTCCGTCAGTAAATAATTTATAAGTAGGCATAAGTATTTTACACTTTCTTTTTTATTTAAACATTATTTTACCCTTGTCATTTTGGGCTTGACCCGCCTGCCTGCCGGTAGGCAAGAAGCTCAGGATGACAATTTATTTTATTTTCAAATCAACAATGTACAATTCCAAAGTCCGATTGCCATTCCATTCATTAACTCCAATTTCCGTTACTAAATCTATTTTATCATTTGTTTTTAAATTTGAAAATTTACTTACTCCACTAAAAAATATTGCTTTTTTAATTACACCCTCTTGTTCTATTTCTATTTTCAAATGACTTTTATCTTTTCCTAAATATTGATAACTTTTAACCAAACAATCCTTAATTAAAAATTTTGGTTTAGAATTTTCCATACCATAAGGCTCAAATTTATCTAATAAATCCCATAAATCCCAATTAATATCAACTAATTTTATTTCTACATCAAGATATAAAGATGGTTTTAATTTTATTCCCTTTAACTTTTTTTTGATTTCCTCTTTAATATTTTCTCTAACTTTTGAAAAATTTTCTGGCAACATCGAAAAACCAGCTGCTGATTTATGTCCTCCAAATTTTACTAATTTATCACTAACTTTAGTAATAATTTCCATCAAATCTAACTCATCTATTCCTCGACAAGAACCAGACCATTTCTGACCATCAAAACCAAAAACAAAACTTGGTCGATAATATTCATTACTTAACTTGCCAGCGACTAAACCAACTATTCCTAAATTCCAATCATCTTTAGAAACCCATATTGATTTAAGATCATCATCTACGCATTCAATCTGATTTTTAGCCTCTGAAACCATTTTCTTAGTCAAATTTTGTCTTTGAGAATTATTTTGATTCAATTCATTAGCAATCCTCAAAGCTGTATCAATATTTTTAGTTTTCAAAAGCTCAAAAGCAGTATTAGCATGATCCATTCGACCAGCAGCATTTAAACGCGGACCAATCTGAAAACCAATTGTATAACTACTCATTCTATCTACTCTAGTTCCAGATATTTCATATAATTTCTGTAAACCCAAACGCTTGGTTTTTTGTAAAACTATTAAACCATATTTAACTAAAGTCCGATTTTCTCCTCGTAAAGGCACCATATCTGCCACAGTTCCTAAAGCTACTAAGTCTAATAACCATTTAGCGGTTTTATTTTTTTCATCTTGTTCTAATTTACACAAATCACTTTTCAAAAGACCAGTAGCTAATTTATAAGCAATTCCCACACCAGCTAATTTATCGAAAGGATATTTCTCTCTAGATAATCCCGCGTGAATAATTGCTAAAGCTGGTGGTAATTTTTGCGGTTCTTGATGATGATCAGTGATGATGACATCAATACCAGCTTTTTTCAATTTCTTAATTTCATCAAAATTACTGATTCCACAATCACAGGTAATAACTAAGGTATACTTTTTATCAATAATTGTTTGAACTGAATTCATATTAAAACCATAACCTTCTGTTTCTCGATGTGGAATATAAACATCAATTCTAAGACCTAAGGCATATAAAATATCATAAAGCAAAGCTGAACTTGTGACACCATCAGCATCATAATCTCCATAAACCAATACCTCTTCTTTTTTTTCTACTGCTTGATAAATTCTTTTCACTGCCTTTTTCATATCCTGCAATAGATAAGGATCATGGATATCATCTGAATAATCGGAATTAAAAAATTCATCAATCTCTGCTTGAGTTTTGATGTTCCGATTATGTAATAACTGTAAAATAATTTTGTTTAAATCCGGAAATTGCGATACAGTTTCTTCACTAATTTTTTCTAATAACTTCCATTGTTTAGACATAAGGTTATTGTAATGGAAAACTCATAAAAATACAAAAAGCCGCTGAAATCTAAAAGATTATTTTGCGACCTTATTTTTTTCTAATCTTAAATTAAAAACTATTTCATAATCTCTTTAAATATCTTAACAACTTTAGGATTTTTATAATCTTTGTTAAATCTAACGGAATATTTATGTCCTGCACTGAATGACCCAGGCTTATCATAAAAAATATCTATACATTTATAAAACTTGCTTGTTTTAGAAATTATCTCATAAACATATTGCGTTAACTGTTGAAGTCTTTGATAAAAACTCCTAATTATTCTAATTCTAGTTTTCTGCCCCAACATCTTAACGCTCCCAATTTCTATGTTTCTATCAGATAATTTTCTTCTCAACTTAATTTTATTAAAAGACGGTTTTAACATTCCTTTAGCTGATTTCTTGGCTAACCTATCTACAGCCTTATTATCTTGACTCTTTGAATGCCCTTTAACCCACTCAAAATCAATTCTCTTACCAATTTTCTTTACATTTTTTAAAAGTTCTTTCCATAATTCAGCGTTTAAAACTGGTTGACCACAATTTTTCATCCATTTATTTTGTGACCACCTCATAGCTCTAGCATAATTATCTACAACATACATAGAATCTGTATTAATAACTATTTGTTGTATATCTTTAATTTCCGGAAGCTTACTAGCTTCTTGAATAGCCAAAGAACAAGCTTTTAATTCCATTTGATTATTCGTAGCATCCTTATAACCCTGTAAATTTAAATCTTCGCGTAAATCTTCTCTATTTAAGAATTCTGGGAATACAAATCTAACACCCATTCCTCCCTCCCTAGGATGAGAATAAGACGAACCGTCTGTATAAATATTTAAAGCATGTGGATTCATTTTTTCTAAATAATTTTATTTTATTTGCGACTATTTTTAAAAAAACTTAATATAATAAACCTTATAAATCACCAATATCTATTTTATTCAAATCATCATTAGTAATACCTAACGCTAAGCTTTCAAATAAATTCATTAAATTAGTCCAAGTTACTTCATGTTTTAATCCACTTGTATCAACATACCAAATTCTTCCACCTTTCTCTACTTGCAAAAATAATTTTCCACTTTGTTTTTTGGAAAATGTTTTATCTATTTCAATATTGGTTTTAACAGATTCTAATCTAACCGGCTTTAATTCTGTTTTTATACACTTTGTTTTGTCTTCATTCCATTGATAATCAATACCGCAGTAGCAATAGTCTTTGTCACCATAACTATTTTCTCCATATAAGATTGTACAGCTATCATTATAAGATATGCAGAAATTATTATTAAATAAATAACCATCATTACAAATACATTGGTTTTTAGAATTTAAAAATGAATTAGTCGGACAAGTATCCTTTTTAACACTATTTGTACTTAACGGTGAATAATCACTGATGTATGGTTTTATTTCATACTCACAACCACTTCCATTATATTTATATCCAGATGAACATTCACATTGATTTTTAAATGAATTGTAGTAGGATCCATATCCTAATAAACTTTTACATTTAGAATTTCCTGAGACACACTCTTTTTCTCCTAAAATATTTGTATCCACAACGTAGCCCGAGGAACAATCACATCTACCTGATAAAGAATTACGAGAAGAATTACGAGGACAACTCTGTGTAATAGGAACAGTTCCATTATCAAAAATATTCCCATTATAATAAGTTGTTCCACCTATGTTATATGCAGAACCACTATTACCATTATTATCATTATAATAAGTTGTTCCACCTATGTTATATCCAGAACCACTATTACCATTATTATCATTATAATAAGTTGTTCCACCTATGTTATATGCA
>JAIOTH010000089.1 GCA_021106915.1 bacterium
CTTGATTCATCATACAACCAAAATATTTTAGATAATATTTCATATCAATTAATATAACTTTAATTACTAAAAAAGTCCATATGACTTGACTATAAATAAATAATATGTTATATTAATATAATCTTTAAAAACAGCTGGGGAAATCCCTATAAACCAATGTGGGCTAGAATATTTGGAGGAAAGATGAATACTCTACAAACTAATGTGATAAAAAAAATTGGTGAATTTCATGCTAATCTTAATTTTAAAAAAAATATTGAAACTCAAGACTCATCAAATCTTGGTATACTAGATGTATATACCAAAGCTGGGGCAATAGAAGGTTATATACAAACTATGAACGGCTTATTTCAAGGAACTTTTACTATTGATATAAATAACAAAAGTTATGTAATAGATGGACATATAACTTTTTATTCTGAGAAAATGAAAAACATAGGAATGGCAATATTAAAAAATATAGAACTTATATGTCGTCATCTAAGAATAAACACCAATGACTTCAAAATAAACTTCCTTATATCACAAAAAATAAACTTTCTGTAGAATTTTTCCAAAAACCGTCAGTGTTAAATAGCACTAACGGTTTTTTTATTTCCGTAATTCGTAATCCGTAATTATTATTCCTTACTTCATAATACATCAAGTCAGAATCGAATATAATACAATTTCGATTGACAAAACCCATCAAAAAGCCTAAAGTTTTGATAACAAATAAAAATATTCGGAGGAAAAATAAAAAATAAAAATAAATTATGTCCAAAATGTCATAAGAAGTCAAAAAATTGTACTTGTAAAAATAGTCGTAAGAATTATTACATAATAATTATAATTCTAGCTATTATTTGCGTTCTGATTGTCTTCTTAAAAAATCCTAAAAAGGAGAAAAAAAATCTTAACTATCAATATATTCCAAAAATTCAAAATCGTATATATTCTAAGAAAGAGATTAAATTGTTTTGGGAAACAAAGCTCGATTCTTTATATGAGAATATTGTTGACGGAAATTATTATCTGGAAAAAATTAATAAGAGAATTATTAATAATATCCAAATAATAAAAAAACGATATATAGTTCTAGAGGTCATCATGTCTTCTGTATATATGTCAGAAAGTAAAGATATTTCATGTGCATCTCGGGTGCAAAACGGAAATTCGTATATTAAATTAGTAATTCCATCGATAATGGATTCTTATTATGCGTCTCAGAGAAGTGGAAATTCTAATTGGGAAAAACAATTTGAATTAGAAGTATTAACAGGGTTTCTTCATGAGTTAGATCATTTAGCTTATGGTAATTGGATTGATAATCCTAGTTCAAAAGAATTCATTAATGAAGAAAAAAATGCTTGGGCCTTAACTTGTGAACATACAATAGCATTATTAGTAGAATATTATCATTTTCAACTTATTCGCAGCGATCAAATATATTACGAAAATTGGATTAAAGCCAATAGAAATGTGGATGATCCAATTTGGGATAAATTTATTAAGGGTCTGTACGAGCCTAAATTAGAAAAAAGGAGGAAAGATGATAGGAATAGTAGAAATGACTATTGACTTTGGCTATCACATCATAATCCGGGGTTTAGATGGAATAAAGTATGTTGCCCATGGAGAAGCCTTCCAGAAATTATTTAAAGAAGGAACAGAGGTAATATTCAATACTACAAATAAAACCACCGAATTTGGTGGAATATTTGTAAAAAATGTATCAACTATTTCCAATAACACACCCAGTTTACCACTCTTGTTATTATGCTTACCATTAATAGCATTAGATGAAGCAGGTCTTGGGTGGATACCAGAAAGGATTATCGAAAGAAGTTTTGATATAGCAGAAAATATCATAACTGAAGAAAAAATTGAAGAAATTGGTGATATAGTGGATAGATTCTTTAATTTTATAGAAAAAATATTCTAAGAATAATCAAAGGAGGAAAAAATGACAAAACCATTAGGAGAAGTTAAGGGGATTAAAGTTTTAAATGTTCAAAAACAAACAGAAGATAATAGCATTATGGTAACTTTTGAACAAAATGAAAAAAATGGAATTTTCAGGTTTCGGGAAGAAACTTGTAAAGATGGTAAAATTAACCTTGAAAAATTTGCTACAGACGGCTTGGGATTATCTCTTCTTACGAAGGTAATTGATTTAAAACAAACTGGACTACCAGGAGCAGTAAGCGTATCTTTTTTATTAGATATCATTAATAAAAATTCAGGAGGGAAAAATGAAAAACCCATTATTAACCAAAAAACAAGTTGATGAGTTATTTAAAATTATCAAAAATAGCTCCATTTGGAAATATCTTATTATTAGTTACTCTTGGGATGGTATAACAGACGACAAAGTAGAGGCATTTAGTTTTAAAAACGATATTTGGACTCTAAGTCAAACTTTTATACCTAGAAATGCTACATTTGGTGATCTGAAAGGTGTCTCTACAACGAACAAAGAAATACTCAAAATAACCTATGACACCGAAGAAGAAGCTATTGAATCTTTTATGGAATTATTCAGAATTGGCGAAGCTGTTAGTCTACAATTGTTTCCGCTTAAAAAAGGACCTCTCTTTATTTGGCAAACGCAATAATTATAAAAAATCAAAAAACCGTCAGTGTTAAATAGCACTAACGGTTTTTTTATTTTATCCGTAATTCATAATACATTATACATAATACAACATTCTATAATTTCAAATCTCTTTCTTTAACTAAATTTTTAATCTTCTCAATAAAATTTTCTTTCTCAACATTCTGAACCGCCTCACTTCCTCTAACTCTAACTGCTAACTGATCAGAACCCATTTCTTTGTCACCAATTACCAACATATAGGGGCTTCTTTCTTTAACAGCTTTTCTAATTTTATTCCCCACAGTTTCATTAGCAGAATCAACTTCCACTCTAATATTATTATCTTCAAATTCTTTAGCTAATTTTTGACAATATTCAATATGTCCTTCTCCTACAGAAATAATCTTAACTTGAATAGGGGAAAACCACAAAGGAAATGCTCCGGCATAATGTTCAATTAAAATACCCATTAATCTTTCCGGTGAACCAATAATTGCCCGATGAATCATTATCGGAGTTTGATCTTCTCCTTTTTCATCAGTATAAGTTAATTTAAATCTTCCGGGAGTAATTAAATCTAATTGAATAGTAGAAATCTGAAACTCTCGACCTAAAGAATCTTCAGCAACTAAATCCATCTTTGGTCCATAGATTGCAGCCTCACCTTCTTCTGCTTCATATTTAATCTGATTGTCTTTTAAAAGTTCTTCTAACATTTTCTGAGATTTCTCCCAAACTTTAGCTTCTCCTAAATATTTTTCTGGGTGCTTTGAATCCCACAGACCTAAACGAATTCGATATTCCATGCCATAAGTTTCCATAGATTCTTTCACAATTCCCAATAGACTTAAAAACTCTTCTTTGATTTGATCTGGTCGACAAAAAGAATGTCCATCATCTTGAGAAAAACATCTTAATCTAGTTAAACCACTTAATTCTCCTGGTTTTTCATCTCGATAAAGATTTGCAAAATCATTATATCTAATTGGTAAATCTCGATAACTTCTTTTTTGAGATGCATAAACTTGAGTATGCTGAGGACAATTC
>JAIOTH010000005.1 GCA_021106915.1 bacterium
AATCCAGAAAAATTTAAATTTTCCATTCAAAACATCAGATAAATTACGATATTCTCCAGCCGTTGATTTTAATTTTGATCCTCCGCCACCATAAAAATTAGTTTCAACAATGAATAACTCTTTACCGTTATCTATTACAAAATCATATCTTCTTGAAGATTTATCAACAGGCACATCATATCCTAACTCTTTTTTAATTTTCTCAGCATTAGCTTCTTTTAAATATTTAAAATCATTTTTTTCACAAACATTTTTGATAAATACTTCAACAACATTTTCCATTGTGTGACCACCGCGATTCTTTCTACCATTACTATTAAGACCAGCTTCAACACCAATTATATAATCAACTAAAAATAATAAACCTTATTTTCTGCTAATTCTTGACAACAAATTTTTTTAAAAAACCTTATATTTTGATTTTCTTTTTTTAAATTTTCAAATGCCTCTTTTTCGTCTTTACCTTCTTGCCAACCTAAAATTTGACAATTTTCCGATAGTTCAAAATTATTATTTTCAGTAAAACCATCTGAGGTATAAAATATGTACTTTTTCATAATAATTAAGTTAAACGATAAACTCCACGAGAAACAAATTTAATGTATCCTTTATCTCTTAAAAACTGCAACTGTTGCCTTATCTTATCTTTAATATAATTGTTTTGTGTATATTTTTTTGATAAAACATTTTTAAAAGAATACATATCTTCAAGAGTAAAATCTTTTTTTCCTAAACTATCAATACATTTCATAATATCTAAAATCCAACCTTTTAATTCTGATTGTTTAGATTCTCTTAAAAATAAAGTTTTTTGCCAATTTTTTAAAACATCTTCTTTTTCTTGTTTTTGTTGATTTTTAATATAAAAAATTTTTCCACTTTCGGGAATATTTGATAACAAAATATTACAACCAACCCAACCAGCGCGACGAGCATTCTCAGACAAAGGCTTCCTCTTTTCAATTATCTCTGGAATAAAAAAATGTTTTGGTATCACAATAAAATTAACAACTTCGTAATTTTTTAAGTTATAGTTTAAAAAGAAAAAATTAGGATTTGTGGAACTTTTCAATCTCTCAATCATTGTTTTATAAGCACCATCTACAATTTTTTTACCAATAGAATCTTTTTTACTTTTTAATTCATATTCTTCATTACAATTCGCACAATAAAAATCAGCCACAGGTCGATTATTTTCAAAGTCTATCACATTACCCCCACAATTCGGACAAAAAATTTCAGAACCAACCCAATTTTCAGTTAAAACTCTAATTTTTTGAGAATTACTTTTATATGAATCCGCTATTTGTGTATTAAAAATTGTTCGCATAATTTAATTTAAAATTTTTCTTTGTTCCGTTTGATAAGTCCCAATCTCCTTTTTTTACGCTGACCATTTTTCCGTTCTGACAGGTAAAAGTTCCACTTGATAGAAAATAAGGAGGATCTCCAAAAATCATATCAACTGAATTTTCTGGAATCTTTTTTAAAAATTTTAAACAGTCTGCTTTATAAAGTCTAAATCTTGCTTTTTTGTAATACAAATTTTTCATAGGAATTTATTTTATTAAATCATTAACACTAACTTCTAAAAAATCACTTATTACACATCCATTCTCCCACTTTCCCCATAAAAAATCAATCGAATTAAATTTGATAAATAAAAAAATCCCATTAACAAACAGAATTAATTATCACATCTATCTATAATTCTTACCTCTTATCTCTCCCAAACCGCTTATGGATAAACAACCACTTCCCAAATTCGATAGAAATAATTTCAAACACACCAACTCCCAGCATAATCAACCAACCCTCCATTCCTAAAGAAGTAGTCCTTAATGCTTTTTGAAAAAATGGAAAATATATTCCGGCCATCAACATTAACAAGCTAATCGCAGTTGCCAAAACCAAAAGCTTATTATCAAATAATTTGTAATTCCATATCTGCCGTTTTAAATTCTTACAAGAATAAACATAAATTAAAGAATCAATTCCTAAAGCCGCAAACATATAAGTTCTAACCAAAACAATATCATACCCTGTTTTCATCAATAAAATAAAAAGTGTCAATAATCCGATGTCTGTAAAAACACCTATCACAAAAATTAAAAACTTCATTTCCTTATCCAAGATCGGCTCATTCTTTTTCAAAGGCTTTCTTTTCATAATATCTTGATCCCCTTTTTCAAAAGCCAAAGCAAAATTCGGCAAAGAATCATTCACGATATTTATCCATAAAATTTGAGCTGGAATTAAAGGCAAAGGCAATCCTAAAATAACTGCCGAAACAACTAATAACATTCCCGAAAAAGAATCTGACAATAAATAAACAATTATTTTTCTTAGATTATCAAAAAGAATTCTTCCTTGTTTTACGGCCTGAACAATAACTGAAAAATCATTTTCTAAAAGAACTAACTCCGCTGTTTCTTTAGCAATATCAGTTCCCGAACCCAGGGCTATTCCAATGTCTGCCATTTGAATCGCCGGAGCATCATTAATTCCATCTCCAGCCATAGCCACTACTTCACCATTTTCTTGTAAAGCTTTAATAATTCTTAATTTATGATGAGGACTTACCCGAGCATACAAATCAACCTTTTTAACTTTTTCTCGTAAATCTTTATCATTTAATTTGTCTAAATCTTTACCAACTAAAATATTTTCCGCAGCAATTTTCAATCCAACTTCACCAGCAATTGCTCGAGCCGTTAATTTATGATCACCGGTAATAATAATTGGTCTAATTCCAGCCTGTCGACAAATTCTAATAGTTTGTTTAGAACTCTCTCTTAAAGGATCGCGTAGAGTAATTAATCCAATCAAAGTTAAAGACTCAAAATTATCATCCAAATTTTCTTTTAAAAGCTGAGGCTTAATATTTCTCTGGGCCAAGGCTAATAACCTCAAACCCTGAGCTGTTAATTTATTTTCAATTTTTTTCAATTCTATTTTACGCTTTTCTGTAAGTCTTTTAATGCCATCAACTGTTTCAATAAAAGTACAATGTTCTAAAATAACTTCTGGAGCACCCTTACATAATAATAATTTATCATTTGATTTTAAATTATTATTTTCATGTAAAGTCATCATGTATTTCTTGGAACTATCAAATGTCACTTCTGCTATTCGCGAATAATTTTTAATTTCATTTTTTAAAGATAAGCCTGACTCTATTCCTGACAAAAGCAGAGCCCGATCAGTAGGTGAACCAGATACCTTTAACTCCTTAAGGCCTTCTTTTGCATCATGCTCCTCTTCAAAAAAAGCATCATTACATAAAATACCAACTCGTAAAACTTTGGCTGTCCTCTGAGAAATATTTTTCTTTTTACTAGAAAGTAAATCCACTATTTCATTATCCAAAATAACACTGGAAATTTTCATTTTTCCCAAAGTTAAAGTTCCAGTTTTATCAGTACAAATCACAGTTGTTGAACCTAGAGTTTCCGCTGCCACTAATCTTCGCACTAAAGATTTTTCTTTTAAAATGCGTTGCATACCAATAGCTAAAACAACCGTAATAGCTACTGGCAATCCTTCTGGTATAGAAGACACGGCAATAGCTACGCTTACTAAAAACATCTCTAATGCTGAACGTCCCAAAATTATTCCCAAAACAAAAATCAATAAACAAATTATAACTGCCACTATCCCAATCAATTTTCCTAATTTTTTTAATCTCAATTGCAAAGGAGTATCTTCATCCTTAGTCTGACTGACATAGCCAGCAATCTTTCCTATTTCTGTATCCATTCCAATAGCCGTAATAATCACCACAGCATTTCCCTTAACTACTGTGGTTCCCATATAAACCATAGAACTTCTATCTCCTATAGATGAGCCTAAAGAAACTTTTTGATTATTTTTATTTACTGGAACTGACTCCCCAGTTAAAACTGCTTCATCAACTTTTAATTCATTGGATTCAATAATCCGAGCATCAGCTGAAATTTTGGAACCAGCTTGTAATAAAATAATATCCCCACAAACTAAATTTTCTACATCAATTAAATATTGTTTTCCGTCTCTCCTGACAAAAACTTGATGCTTGATATAAGTCTTTAATTTTGATAAATCACTATTAGCTTTATTTTCTTGAAAATATCCAATAATGGTATTTAAAAAAACCGCTACCATAATAACAGAAGCATCAATATATTCTTGAAATAAAAAAGAAATTAAAGCCGCTAAAATCAAAACATAAATTAGAATATTATTAAATTGACTAAAAAGAATAAATAATTTAGAAATCTTTTTTTGATCAATTAATTTATTTAAACCATATTTAATTCGTCTTTTTTTTACTTCTTTTACAGAAAGACCCTTAATGTTTGATTTAAGCTCTGAAACAACTATCTTTGCTGACTGATTGTGATAATTTTTTTTCATATTATATTAGCTTATAGGTATTAGGTGTTAGCTTATAGTTAAATACAAATCCTAACTATGAACTAATATATAGATTATAGCAAATATCATTATTTTTAGATAATAAAAAATCCCATTCTCTTATTAACATTTTGCTAATAATTGAATGGGAATTGAACTTACATCTTCCTAATGGCCACTTTGACGATTGACGCCAAAGCTTATTTTTTTTAAAAAATGTTTACAGACAATAGCTATTCCAATAATCAAAATGAGCACTAAACTCATAACTGAAATAATGTCTGAACCAAGAAATAGACTTATAGTTAAGCCGATAAATGAATTGAAAATTAGAATAATAATCAAAGCAAAGATAAAACTAAAACCTTTACTAAGCGGTCTGATGATAACCAAATCCAAAACTAGAACAACTACCGAGCTAGTTACCCAGCCAAATAACAAACCAATAATTAAACTAATAAGTAAACCGACAATAAACATAACAACCAAAAATTTTTTTTCAAAAGAATCATTAGTAAAAAGGTGAGCAAAAGCACAAAAATATATTGGTCCTAATAATATACTCCAATCATAAGACACAGTAAATGGCAGTTGAATTAACCAACTCTCTGTCATTCTAATTTCCGTAACCTCTGGTATTGATCCTTTGATCAGGTGCCAAACTAACCAAAATAAAGCTATGGCTACGACCGAAAAAATTGACCATTTCATCATCATTTTTTTAATATCTTCCTTGCTATAATACATAGTTCCTCCTATTTTTTTCTAATACTAATTTTTTAAACATCAAGATAAAATAGCACGTACTATAAATAATGTCAAATAATTTTTCTATATTTTTTATACTATATACGCTATACTACATTATACTTAACACATTATACATAATACAAAAACATGATCATTCTCTATTTAATCATCTTATTAAGTTTGTCAGCTTGGTTTTCTGGAATGGAAATTGCTCTTTTTTCTCTTTCCTCTGCTAAAATAAAAGCTCTAGTCAAAGAAAAAAAGAAAAATTCTGAATTATTAGAAAAAATATTAATTAAAAAAAATAAACTCTTAGTTGTTATTTTATTAGGCAATAATCTAGTAAATGTATTTACGGCCAGTTTAACTACTATTTGGATTCACGAAAAATTTGGTTCAGCTGCTATTGGAATAGCTACTGGAGCTATAACTTTTTTAATCCTAGTATTCGGAGAAATGTGGCCTAAAGCTTATTTTCAAATTAATGCTGAAAAAATAGCTTTAAAATTTTCGCCAATTATTTTTGGTTTACAAATAATTTTATATCCTTTAATTTGGATTTTGGAAAAAATATTAAATTTGTTAACTAATAATAAAAATGAAATTATATCTGAAACAGAATTCAAAGCTCTAAGTAGAATGGCGGTAGAAAGTGGTACTATTGAATTTAAAGAACATGAAATGATTATGAATATTCTAGATTTCAATGATAAAGAAGCTAAAGAAGTAATGACCTCTTTTTATAAAGTTAATTGTGTCAGTCACGATGCTGAAATTGATCAGGTTGCTTACTATATGGCTCACGAAGAACATAGTCGATATCCAGTTTATAAAAATCACAAAGATAATATTTTGGGTTATGTTCATATTAAAGATATTATGAAAATTTTAAATAGTGATAATCGAGAAGATACTCTAGAAAAATATGTTAAACCACTGATAAGAATTGATGAACATCAAAAAATAAATTCCGTATTTAAAAAAATGATTAAAGATAATAGTCATATTGCTTTAGTCACCAGAAAAAAAGATCAAATACTAGGAATTATAACTCTAGAAGACATTTTGGAAGAGATAGTTGGTGAGATTGAAGACGAGAACGATTAAATAGCCTTAAACAGGCCTTAAATCGTTGACACAATTTATAATTTGAGCTATATATAATCATATAATTGATTTATTAAATCTATTTATGGTTATTTTTTTCAAAAAATTAAAATTTTATAAAATAAGTATTTTTCTGCTATTGATTATAGTATCTTTATTTATCAGTGCTTGTGAAAATAATTTAGAAAATAACTCAAAGCTTAAAAACACTAAACCCCTAGTGAAAATTTTAAACATTATTGATAATAAAAATATTGATAATAACTATCAATCTGCTTTAAATACTTACAATCTAGCCCAAAATAATTATCATAATATTATTATTAACGCTGATCAAAATTTAAAACAGATAATATCAAATTTAAAAGAAACTCAAAAGTATCTCCTCTCTGACAATCCCCTTAAAACTAAAGCATCTCTAAAACTAGCAAAGTCAAAATTAACAAAACTAAAAATCTCCTTAGAAGAAGCTGAAAAAATCAAAATTATAAATGCCAATCAAGCTGAAAATCATCTTGAATCAGCCAAAAAAAAATTTGATTTAATTGTCATTGATAAATCTCCAAAAAAAAATGAGCATATAATCCCCTTAAAAGCTATCTATCTAAAACAGGATCATATTATAATGAAAATTATTGAAAATAATAAAGTAGTTAATAAAATAATTAAATACGCTCAAATTATTAATGATCAAGTTATTATCAATGATGAGTTAAAAGAAGGTGATCAAGTTATTATTGAAGGTGGTGAATTATTAAACGAAGGTACAGATGTTGAAATTGCGGATTATTAGACGAAAATAAAATTATGCTAAAAAGCTTTGATTTATTGACTAGGGGTCTAATATATGATATTCTCATTATATCTTAAAATGAAAATTATGCGCCGATAGCTCAGTTGGTAGAGCAACAGCCTTTTAAGCTGATGGTCGTGGGTTCGAGTCCCTCTCGGCGTACCATCCTTCGCGTAGCGAAGGATGCCCTGCGTAGCTCGAAAAGAGCGAAGCATGGGCACAAATTAAATTATTTTATACTGTTTTAGATAGCTACGCTTCCTCCTTCGCATTTGCTTCGGAGGACAAGTCGGATGGCACGGCCATAAACATTCTCGATTTTATTGAAATTTTTTTATTTAAATTAATATCCAAACTAAAAAACTGTTAAATAATAACAGCTTTTTAGTTTGAAAAATTATCAACCCAGCTTCTCGCAAGAGGCTGGGTCAAAATTTAATTACTAAACATAGAACCTAATAATAATGGATATAAATCTGAATTGTTATTAAAGGTATAAGGATTTTCACAAATACCGAATGGAGCTATCTTATCTATACAAACATGATCACTCCAATAATTTCCAGACTCATTATAAAACCAAGTATTGTTTAAACCATAATCCTGAGCTTGATCTCCGTTATAGATAAAACTATTGTTATAAATTTGATTATCATTAGTATATTCATTGGCTCGAATTGCGTAATCAGTATTTCCAAAAAATAAATTATCTTTTATAAGATTATTTTTAGTATCCCCGTCAGAATATCCTCGTAACCAAATCCCTTCTACTCCGTTTCCAAAGATTGTATTTCCTGTTATTTGACTATCTTCTGCTACAAACATAAATACTCCTTGTTCGTCATTATTATTTATGAGATTATTTTCAACAGTATTACCATTTGCTTGATTAAGGGCAATTCCATAAGCTCCATTATTTGTTGCAATATTAGCAATAACTGAATTGTTTGAACTCCAATCTAATCTGATTCCAGCACTGGAACCGCTTGGTCCATTATCAATAGTAGTATTATGGGTTATGGTGTTATTATCGCTAGCTCCTCCCAAATATATTCCATATTCTTCATTTTCATGAGAATTATTCTCATTTAACATATTATTTTGACTCTCTACTAGCCATATTCCACCATAATTATCAAATAACTCATTATTTAAAATTTGATGATTATTACCTTTTTCTAAACTTATACCTTTTTTAAATCCTGAAATTACACAATTTTTAACTGTTACTCCTTCTACTTCATCCAAAAATACTCCAAAATCATAACCAATTGCATCCCCAGTAATTGAATGTCCATTACAATCTAAAATAATATCATCTGTTTCAATCGTTAATGCCGTATTTGCACAGAATAAATCACCAACTAAAGTAATATCTTCTGCAATAATATCTCCACATTCTGGCTGGTCTATCCCAGTACCAATAATTGTAAACTCATAAGGATTTTCATCTGAAGTGTTATTTTCTATTGAAATTATAGCTTCATATATACCTACTACATCTGGTGTAAACTTAATTTGAAATTCAATACTCTCTTCTGGATTCACTAATGAAGTTGCTTGGGTTATTACTTCAAAATTATCAATATCATTCCCTGCAATTTCAATTATTGGATCTCCTATTAATTCTAAATCTTCTTGTCCTTCATTCTTAATTGTAAATGTGAATATTTTTTCTGAAGTTTCAACTGCTCGTCCAAAATCAAAACTACCGATATTGTTTAAAATTTCTGTTTGATCTTGAAAAATAGTAATTTCAGGATTTATCCCAGAAGCTGATATCTCTTTTGAATATAATTTATAGCCATAGACACTGTTATCATAATCATAATAATATTTTTGCCATAAAATTTTATTATTACGGATTATTGGTGTACTCTGAGAAGTAAAATTAGGTGAAACTTGATACTCATTACTGGTAATAATATCATATAAATAAATAGTCTCTGGCCCATTTCTATTCTCCGCCCAAGTAATCATATTATTATGAAGTGATAAACTGTCTATATATTGATTATTTGTAACTTCCTTTACATTTTGAGTATCTAAATCATAAACATAAATATAAGACATCCAAAGATCATCAGCAATATTTCTATTTTCTGTCCAAGCTATTTTTCCATCATCAAAACTTAAATCAAATGGATAGCCATCACACTGCCCAACTTCTGTGATAACTTCTGTGTTTAAATCATATAAATAAATATTATAATTATTATTATATCCTTCTATCCATACTATTTTATTTTCGTAAATTTTTGGACGCTCTGAATAAGCTTGACTGGAATTTATTTGTTCTTCAACTCCTAACTCCAAATCATATAAATAAATATTACGATAACCATCTCTACTATCTGACCAGACTACTTTATTTTCATAAATATCTGGGTAATTTTGATAATAATTATCTTGAGTAATAGGACTGATAGTCGCTGTATCAATATCATATACATAAATGTCTGTGGAATATTCACCTTGCTCTGACCAGACTACTTTATTTTCATAAATAGCAGGATTATTTTGATAATAATTATCTTGGGTAATTTGTAACAAAGAGTCAGTGCTTATATCATATAAATAAACATCCGAATTGTTATTTTCCCATTCAATCCACGCTATTTTATTTCCATAAGTATCTAAATCACCTCTATGTCTCCCTTCTGATAATACTTCTTCAGCATCCATAAATTGGATATATGATCCTAAATAAGGAGTAACAAAAATTGGTCTTGAAAATTCACTTTCGACTTCATCTGTATCAATAGTTTTTAAAGCAAAATAATAAGTAATTTCATTGTTCAAACTATCTGCTAAATAAGTTAAATCATTTTCATCAATTAAAACATCATTCAATGGAGTCATTCCTTCACTAAAGCCATCCGAAGTTAGAGATTGATAAATATTATATCCAGCAAGTGTGTGACCAATTACTTGTCCTGGTTCCCAACTAAAACTAGCAAATTCATCGCCTGGTATTCCTTGAATATACTCTGGAGGATCAAAAACTGATTCTTGATAATGTAAACCTACTGAAGAATAATTTTGATAATTTTTATTTCCCTGACTGTCTTCTAACCAAAGATATAACATTTGTCCATATTGTTGAGTCGTGGTTGCGGTAAATGGCTTGTCAATAATTTGTGTTCCGTCCTCATCAAAGCTAGGCTCGGCACCAAGTTTATACCAATAGCTAGTTATAGGATTTTCAACTGGAGTAATTGGATTTGTCCAATCAATAGTAAAGTTTGGATTATATTGCCACTCACTAGGATTATGACCATTGGCTGTTAAATCTATTGGCGGAAACGGATTTGTATCATCATAAAATAAATCAACTCCAATTCTAGTTTGATAATTTTTATTTCCCTGGCTATCTTCTAACCAAACATATAAGGTTTGACCACCCATTTCAGTTGCTGAAATATTAAAAGGTTTGTCAGTAGTTTGTGTTCCATCTTCATCAGAATTAGGCTC
>JAIOTH010000119.1 GCA_021106915.1 bacterium
GGGATAGAGGTAATCATTTAACTAAGCTTATGGCTCAAATTAAAGAAATAAAAGGACGTATTAAATCTGTTGGTAATACTAAAAAAATTACCAAGGCTATGGAAATGGTATCAGCAGCTAAAATGCGTAAATCTACTGCCGCGGTTTTAAAAACTAGAACTTACGCTAATTTAAGTTGGCTAACTGTTTTAAATATTGCTAGATCAAAAAATACCGAAAAGCATCCTCTATTAACTCAAAGAGATAAAATAGAAAACATTTGCGTAATCTTAATGACTGCTAACAAGGGACTCTGTGGTAGTTTAAATACTAATCTAGTAAAAAAATCTCATGAATCAACTAAAAGAGATATTTCTAATCCAGCTCATGCTAAATTCATATTATTAGGTAAAAAGGGATCTCGAGTTCATAAATTAGGACATGATATAATTGCTGAATTTGAAAAATTAGATTCTGTTTCTGGAATTGATGAAATTAGACCAATGGTTAAAATAATTTTAGATGACTATTTAAAAGGTAAATATGATAAAGTTTATGTAGCCTATACTGACTTTGTAAATATTGTTACTCAAATTCCACGCTATAAACAAATCATACCAATTGATTTAAAAAAAGATGAGTATTTAGGCGTTGTAGGTGAAGATACTAGATTAAAAACAGACAAAAAATATATTCACGAAAAAGAAAATAAATATTTAAAAGCTGACACTGAAAAAGACCCTCTATTAAAAAATGCTAAATTTAATTATATTTATGAGCCTAATGCTGAGGAAGTTTTAGAGGAAATGATCCCTCGTTTAATTGAAGTTCAACTTTTTCAAGCTCTTTTGGAGTCAAATGCGTCGGAACACAGTGCTAGAATGAATGCTATGCATAATGCTACTATTGCTGCTGATGATTTAATTGATGAATTAACATTATTTTATAATAAAGCTCGCCAATCTAGCATTACTTCTGAAATTGCTGAAATTAGTGCTGGAGCCAACGCTTTACAATAAATACTTTTAACTTTATAACTTTTAACTATATTTAATCTTATGAAAGAAAAAAATACAGGTATAATCAAACAAATCATTGGAGCCGTTGTCGATGTTCAATTCGATGATGATACTCCTAGCATCTACACCGCCCTAGAATGTGAAAAAGATGGAAAAAGAATCGTTTTAGAAGTTCAACAACATATTGGATCTGGTTCAGTTAGAACTATTGCCATGACTTCTACAGATGGATTAAAAAGAGGTGATAAAATTATTAATACTCAAGAGCCAATTTCTACTCCAGTTGGAGAAAAAACTCTGGGTCGAATTTTTAATGTTATTGGTGACCCAGTTGACGGACTTCCCGCTCCCAAAACCAAAGACCGATCCCCTATCCATCGTCATGCTCCTGAATTTATAGAACAATCAACTAAATCTGAAATTTTAGAAACTGGAATTAAAGTTATTGATTTAATTTGTCCAATTGTTAAGGGTGGAAAAGTAGGCATGTTCGGTGGTGCTGGTGTTGGTAAAACAGTAGTAATTATGGAATTAATTCATAACATTGCCTCTGAACATGGTGGTTATTCTGTTTTTGCTGGTGTTGGTTAAAGAAGTCGAGAAGGAAATGATTTATATCATGAAATTAAAGATGGTGGAGTTTTAGATAAAGTTTCTATGGTTTTTGGACAAATGAATGAACCGCCAGGAGCTCGAGCTCGTGTGGCTTTAACTGGATTATCTATTGCTGAATATTTTAGAGACAAACAAAATCAAGATGTACTATTATTTGTTGATAATATTTTTCGTTTTACTCAAGCTGGATCTGAAGTTTCTACTCTTCTAGGTCGAATGCCTTCTGCCGTTGGTTATCAACCAACTTTAGCTACTGAAATGGGTGAATTACAAGAACGAATTACTTCTACTAAAAATGGTTCTATTACTTCTATTCAGGCTGTTTATGTACCAGCTGATGATTTAACTGATCCTGCTCCAGCTACAACCTTTAGTCACTTAGATTCTACTGTGGTACTTTCTAGAAGTCTAGC
This sequence comes from bacterium, assembly GCA_021106915.1. Taxonomy (GTDB): domain Bacteria; phylum Patescibacteriota; class Patescibacteriia; order UBA1558; family S5-K13; genus JAIOTH01. Next base: position 2,027 of record JAIOTH010000119.1, read on the forward strand.
TTCTCTAGGTATTTATCCAGCTGTTGATCCTCTAGACTCCTCCTCTACTATTTTAGATCCTCAAATAATTGGTAAAGAACATTATGAAGTCACTCGAGGTGTTCAAAAAGTATTACAAAGATATAAAGACTTACAAGATATTATTGCTATTTTAGGAATGGATGAATTATCTGACGAAGATAAATTAACAGTTTCTCGAGCTCGAAAGGTACAAAAATTTCTTTCTCAACCATTTTTCGTAGCTGAAATATTTAGTGGACATCCTGGTCAATATGTAAAATTAGAAGACACTATTAAAAGTTTTCAAGAAATATTATCTGGAAAGTATGATGATTTAAATGAAAATGATTTTTATATGAAAGGTGGCATTGAAGAAGTAATCGCCGCAAGTAAGAAAAAACCAGAGATTAAAGTTAAAGAACCAAAAAATTAATAGAATATGACATTGTCATTCCGGACTTGATCCGGAATCTTGAGATCCTGAGTCAAGCCCAGGATGACAAAATAAAAAGGCTAAAAAATAATTTCTACCAACTATCTGCTACTAACCACAAACTAAGCTTATGAAACTAATTAAATTCGAAATAGTAACTCCTGAAAAAATCATTTTAAAAGAAATGATTCAAAGTTTAACTGTACCTACCAAAGAAGGTGTTATCACTGTTCTACCAAAACATATTCCTTTGATTGGAATTTTAGTTCCTGGTGTCGCTCATATTAAAAAAGAAGATGATACTTTAGAAATTTTCTCAGTTTCTAGTGGTTTTATAGAAGTTTTAAGAGATAAAATAGTTATTTTAGCAGATACTGCCGAAAGAGCTGATGAAATTGATGCTGATCGAGCTGAAGAAGCTCGTGCTAAAGCTGAAGAGGCTAAACAACGAGCTGAAAATGAATCTGATGTTGATTTTGCAGCTATTCAAGCTAACTTAGAAAAAGAACTAGCTCGAGTAAAAGCTGCTCAGAAATGGCGAAATCTTAAGAGATAAAAATATTTTATTTTAAAAAGAGCGGAATTGATATCCACTCTTTTTTCTTTTCCTAAAATTATTAATCCTAATCCTCTACTACATTCGGCTTATCAATCAACTCTGGTTCAATTTTACTATCCTGACCAGTAATTTTTACTACATCTTTATCTATCTTTTTAAATTCTTTATAAGCTCCATTATAAGCATTAACTGTAGTTCCTAAATGAGTTCCAATTTTTTTAAAGTAATCATCATAAGCTACTAAATGTCTTTGAAGCATTCCGACTCGTTTAATAATCTCCTTGGTTTGTTGTTCAATTTTTAAAGCATTTAATCCTTGTAAAACAGTCTGTAAATAGGCCGCAAAAGTTGTCGGAGAAACAATAATCACCTTTTTTTCTTTAAAAGCATATTCGATCAAACTCCGCGTATTAACCTTCACTGCTCCCACTTCGTTCACTAATAAATCATAATAAATAGCCTCCGAAGGAATAAACATAAAAGCAAAATCTAAAGTTCCTTTTTTAGGATCAATATATTTACTAGTTTGTTCAATGGTTTTCTTAAGATCATTTTTAAATTCTATCTCTAATTTAGCTTTCACATTTTCATCTTCTTCATCTAAAACTCGTTTATAATTTTCCAAAGAAAACTTAGCATCCACTGGAATTACACCATCTTTGGTAAAAATTACCGCATCTACTCTCCGCTCTTCATCGATTTCATATCGAAATTGATAAGCCGTTGGTGGCAAAATATTTTCCAAAACTAATTTTAA
>JAIOTH010000027.1 GCA_021106915.1 bacterium
ACAACTTAGTGAAAGTCTTTATAAAAGGGAGGTCGTTAGGACTGCTCAGAAACTGAGAACAGAATTGTCCAATTGGCATATTATTGATGGACCTATCAAATGGAAGTTGCTTCTAGAAATGATAGCAAAACAAGGAAAATGTAACTTTACGTTAAAACTTAATGTTTTTGGCATATCTTATGTAGTTTCAGCCGAGGCAATGTTGGTTGGACCGACTACTCCTTGTCAAGAAAATGAAAATTGGCATGTCTTACTCTTTTTTGATGGCAATGATTTGGATTATTTTTCTAACGGTGTTATATGGTTTCAATATAATACCAGAACAAAAAAGGGTAGTTACGAAAGTCCGCCATACAAAGATTTGGCGGAGTAATAAAATAAATATACGTCACTTTAGAGTTAAATCTATTGTGGCGTTTTTTTATTATCTCGGATGGCACGGCCACTAAAAAAACACCTTTGCAGGTGCTTTTTTGTTTATGTAAGTTTTATTTACTTCTTATTTTTATACTTGTCAGCAGCTTTAATAAAATTTAAAAATAAAGGATGAGCTCTTAAAGGACGAGATTTGAATTCTGGATGAAATTGAGAACCAAGCATGAAAGGATGATTTTTGATTTCAATAATCTCCATTAAATTATGATCTGGAGAATCTCCAGAAATAATTAAACCTGCTTTCTCTAAAATTTCTTGATAGTCATTGTTAAATTCATAACGATGTCGATGTCTCTCTGATATTTTATTAGTCTGGTAGGCTTGATAAGCCTTAGTCCCCTTTTTAACTATACAGGGATAAGCACCTAAACGTAGAGTACCACCCTTTTTTCTATCTTCTGATTGACCTGGTAAAAAATGAACAATTAAATTTTTAGCTTTAGGATCAAATTCTTCGGAATTAGCATTTTTTAATTTAGCAACATTACGAGCTAGTTCAATGGCCATAATTTGAGATCCTAGGCATAATCCTAAATATGGCACTTTATTTTCTCGAGCATATTTAGCGGCTTTAATTTTTCCTTCAATACCTCGAGAACCAAATCCACCAGGAACTATTAAACCATCTAATTTTTTTAATTTGTTTATTTCCGAACGATCATTTTTTTCTAATTTAACGGAGTCTATCCAAATTAAATTAAGATTAAGGTTGTGATGATAACAAGCTGATTTTAAAGCCTCATTAACACTTAAATAAGCGTCAATATTTTCAGTATATTTTCCAATTAAACCAATAGTCACTTTTTTGTCTATTTTTTTTATCTTATTGAGAACTTTATTCCAAGAATTTAAATTAGGTTTCTGGTGAGTAAGATGTAAATGTTTATAAATGATTTTAGAAATACCACTTTTTTCAAAATTAACTGGCACTTCATAGATAATTTTAACTGTGGGAGCTGGAATAACCGCTTCTGGTTTAACATTGCAAAACATGGAAATTTTTTCAATAGCTTCTTTAGTCACTTTAGTTTCAGTACGAGCAATAATTATATCGGGAGTGATTCCTCTTTTTAATAATTCTTTAACAGAAAGTTGAGTAGGTTTAGTTTTAGTCTCATTAGAGGCTTTAATATATGGTAATAATGTGACGTGAGCAAACAGGCATTGATGATAGCCTTGTTCAATTCTAATTTGACGAGCAGCTTCTAAAAAAGGTTCACCCTCGATATCACCTACAGTTCCTCCAATTTCAATTATTAAAATGTCAGTTTTACTATCAATAGCAGCTTTATAAATATGTTCTTTGATGCGATCAGTAATGTGAGGAATAATTTGAATAGTTTTTCCTAAGAATTTACCTTTTCTTTCTTCGCTAAGAACTGATTGATAAACTTGTCCAGTAGTGATATTGGATAATTTACTAAGATTAGTGTCAATAAATCTTTCATAATGACCTAAATCTAAATCAGTTTCTGTGCCATCATCAGTCACATATACTTCTCCGTGTTGATAAGGACTCATTGTTCCGGGATCAATATTTAAATAAGGATCTAATTTTAAAGTGAATATTTTATAATTAGCTGATTTTAAAATTGCACCAATTGAGGCGCTAGAAATTCCTTTACCCAGACCAGAGCAAACTCCACCAGTTACAAAAATGAATTTTGTCTTATTTTGTCTTTCCATTTTCTTTTTTAATTATTATTGTTAAGAATGAGGTTTCATTATTTGTAATTTTAATAGCAACTTTATGTTCACCAATAGTTTTTAAATGATGAGGGAGGTCTATTTTTGATTTATCAATATCTAAATGATGCTTTTCTTTTAATAATTTAGAAATATCTTCATCACTAATTCCTCCAAAAAGATGTCCTTCGTCATTAGTTTTAGCTTTAATTTCTAGTTTTATTTTTTGAATCTTGTGAGATAGTTGATTTACTTTTTTATCTTTTTTTTGCTCTTTATTAATATTCTTTTTTATTTGAAATGAAATTTGTTCGATTTTTTTTTTGGTAGCTAAAACTGCTAAATTTTTAGGAATTAAAAAATTTACAGCAAAACCATTAGAAACTTCTTTAATTTCATCTTTTTGAGCTGTACCAGATACGTCTTTTAAAAATATTACTTTCATGGAATTAGTTATTAGTTTTTAGTTATTAGGGTAATTGTTAATCGCTATGAGTTAATATCCAATATATACATATATAAAAAAATAAATTCCAAATTTTTCGTACTTTAAATTGGAATTTGTTTCCCCCTCACTTATTATGCTAATAAGGAAAATTTTTATTTTAACAATTCAATTGCTTTTTCTAATTGAGGATCTTTGTCTTGATTATAATCCTCTAGTGTTAATTCTATCACAATGTCGGGAGTA
>JAIOTH010000021.1 GCA_021106915.1 bacterium
GCACATGGAAATATTACGACATCAAGTGATGGAATTCTTAAGAGTTCCCTTATTATTGGAGAAGTATTAGAGTATTATTTTAAAAGATAATGAGTATTTTCCCACCTATCAAAGAACATAATTCATACTAATGAAAATAACCAAAATATCAATAAAGAAGTTTCGAGGATTTAATGATGTTGAATTTGAATTAGGTACGTATTTAACTGTTGTTTCTGGTCAAAATGGAACTCAGAAAACAACTATTCTAGGTATGTTAAGTCAACCTTTTTCAAATACTGAAACAGACAACCCAATGAGGATGGAAAAACCATTATGTGGAGGGTCATTTAAATCTGCTTTTTCCGATAAATTTAAATTCTCTGAAGAATTTGATAAAGCAGGAGAACACGAATGGACTTTATTCTTTGACGATGAAAAAATACCATCATATACTGTTGAAAGTATCCATAGAGACAAAAAAATAGGGACAATACGTTTTTGGCAAAAAGGTGATAAATCAAAGGGTTCTGGTTATATACAATTACCCGTTATATATTTAAGTTTAAAAAGATTGTTACCAATTGGAGAGGATAACAAGTTAAGAGCAAATAATGATTTCACTTTATCAGTAGATGAGTTTGAATTTTACCAGAAATGGCACAACAAAATTTTAATTTTAACTAGAGCCAAAGATAAAGTCGTAAGTTCAAATTATTTATCAAGTACACACAAACAAACGTTAGGTGCTAACACAAATCATTATGATTGGCGTACAAATTCAGCAGGGCAAGATAATATAAGCAAGATATTATTAGCTATTTTGTCTTTTAAACGTTTAAAAGATAAATATAAGACCGATTATAAAGGTGGTGTTTTAGCAATTGATGAAATAGATACAACATTTTACCCTGGCTCTCAAGTAAAATTAATAGAAGCATTAATTCAATTTGCTGCAAAATTTGATATCCAAATAATATTTACAACTCATTCACTAACTCTATTAAACGAGACCTCGAAATTTCAAGATGATATTCATAGAGCGAATCAAGTAAAATTGATGTTTTTGACCAAAACGGATGGACAAATAGACATCAAAAAAAACATTGATTATGAATATATTAAGAATCATCTTAATAGGTCTCTAACAGGCAAGGTACAAACAGATAAAATAGACGTTTATACTGAAGACAAGGAAGGAGCTATTTTTGTTAAATCATTATTAGGTCAAAAGACAAAATACTTAAACTTTAATGATATAACTCTTGGTTGTGGGAATCTGATACAACTTGCATCTTTAAAAGTACCTTCTTTTATTTTCCCCAATTCAATTATCTTTTTGGATGGCGATGTAAAAACTGAGAGGAAGCAATACAATAGGGTGAAAAGAATAAAAAATATTTTACTTCTACCTACAAATAAATCTCCTGAACAATTAATTTCAAGTTTCTTAGATAACCTACCTGACAGTCATCCTCTATGGTCGGAAATAGATAATACTTTTGACCACCAGTTTTGTTTTCAAGATTACTCAGACGAGATTATACAGAAATGCCGGGAATGTGCTAAAAAGTGGTTCAATATCCACATTAAACTATGGGGGAGAAATGCTTCTAAAGTATTAAATTATTGGAAAAGAGAAAATAAACAATTAGTTGATGATTTTAATGATGATTTTGTGAAATTACATAAAGAATTTATTAAAAAACTTAGTATTTAAATAATGTTCTATTCACCACTTAGATATCCTGGAGGGAAGAATAAACTTTCTGCATTTATTGCAAAAATTTGTATTGATAATGATATAAATGGGCATTATGTTGAACCTTATTCTGGGGGAGCTTCTGTAGCATTATTTTTATTATTAGAAGGGTTTGTAAAAACAATCACTATCAATGATAAAGATAGGTCAATTTACGCGTTTTGGTATTCTGTTATAAACAATACAGACAAGCTTTGTAATATGATTGCAAATGCAGAATTATCAATTGAAGAATGGAAAATGCAGCGGAAGGTTCAATCTGTCAAAGAAAATGCAGATTTACTTGATTTAGGTTTTTCTACTTTTTATATGAATAGGACAAATCGGTCAGGTATAATTAATGCAGGAGTAATGGGGGGGATTGGTCAGCGTGGTGATTATTTGATGGACTGTCGTTTTAATAAAACTGACCTTATAAAAAGAATAAGAAACATTGCAGAAAAAAAAGACCAAATTTTTTTATATAAAAAAGACGCTATAAGCCTGATTGATATAATTCAAAAAGATGCTGAAAATGAAAATATCATATTCTACTTTGATCCTCCATATTATTTAAAAGCGAGCAGTCTTTATCTTAATCATTATGAGGATAAAGATCATAAAATAGTAAGTGATAGAATTAAAAATATTCAGAATATAAAATGGATTGTTTCTTACGATAATGTTTCAGAGATACAAGCTTTATATTCAGACTGCTATAAAAAAGAGTTTTCTTTTAAGCATACCGCATACAAATCAAGAATTGGAAAGGAAATTTTGTTTTTTAGCTCTGACTTGAAAATACCAAAAAGAAAGAACTGGAATCCTTTGAAATTTAAGTTTAAAAAAGAAAAAACTACCGCCAACATTGTGTATAGTGCATAGCACCCTGCGGGATGCTACGACACC
>JAIOTH010000086.1 GCA_021106915.1 bacterium
AAATATTTATTTACTAAATCTGATAATCCCGTATTTTCATTAATGATTGATAATCTATAAACCCGACCAGTATTTAAACGCAATAATTCATTACTATCAGCTAATTTATCTTTTAACATATCATAATTTCCACTTTCTATACCCTGATCGACTAATTCCTCATTTAAAAAAGTAATAATATTTTGATCTTTAATTTTCTCCGTTAATTGAAGCATATAATAATGTTGAGCTAAGAAAGCCGTATAACCATTATCAAAAGATTTTTGATGTAAATCTTTCTTGATAACAGGATTTAATTGATAAAATGTTTTATACTTTTCTTTCAATAAATCCAATTCTAATAATCCTTCAATATATAAAATCCAAAAATTTTTTAATTCATCTTTTTCTTTATCCGTAACGTTCTTAAAATCAATTTCAAAAATATTTTTTTCAATTGCTGAGTTTAAGTTAGTAGACAATTTTTTATCCAAGTATAAAATGATCGTTTGATCTTCATTAATTATTTGAGATACTATTTTATCATCTAAACCTATAAAAGAAGATTTCTCTGCCGGAAATAAAATAAAAAGAAGATAAATAGCTCCTAACATAATAATGCCAAAAATAATATGGACATAAAAAGCAGAAAAAAATGAAGTAACTGTTTCTTTATGTTGCAATAACCATTGTTTTTTTAAAAATATAGAATATATAAAAAATATCCAACCAATAAAATAGATGCTTAAGGCCAAAACTCTATGATAAGGATATAATATTTTCATCGCAAATATTACAATAGTCACAATTAATAATACTATAGAAATAATAACACTCGTCCAAAAATTCATATTTTTTATTTACCCCGTTAAATAAATCCCTAAAAAATTAATTATTTAACTAGGGTTTGTTAATTTTAATAAATACTGTTGATATAAGTATAACATTAAAAAATAACTTATTAAAAAAGCGAAAAAGAACTATAATCAAAACCAACTAACAAACAAAAATACAGATATTTAAAATTGAATTTTAAAACAGAGTTTAAAAACTGCGCAATTTGACATTATTATTATGAATTTATTTAATTTTTTGTAGAAAAGTATAGTATATGGCTTTATTTAGCGACTTTAAATTAACTAATGCACCGCGCAATTTGACATTGAGTAAAAAGTTATATATTATTGATATAGATTACTTATCTGCGCAATTGAACAATTTTTTATATAAAAAATATTATTTATTATAATAGTTAGTGATATAGAGTCTTTTGAGAATTCTATGCACTGCGCAATTGAACAATAAATTTAAATGTTATGAAAATAATTAACCCAAAAGAATTTTCAAAATCTAAGACTGATTTTGCAGGGGACATTTTACGTAATAATGAGGCATTCGAAGAAGAAAAAAATCATGCTTTAATGATATTAAGTAATTGGAGAGCTTCGCATAGTTATCCAATGCATATTTTTAAAAAAAGATTAAAAAGAGTTTCGGAAAGGATAGATAAAAGGGCATTATCCGCTCAAAGACTTAAACGTGTCCACTCAATTATTAAAAAACTTAATAGAAAATACAAAAACAATAAAGCAACTATGAAGCTTACACAAATGCAAGATATAGCTGGTTGTAGAGTTATTATGTCTAATATTGAGTTAACACGAAAGCTTTATTATAATTCTTATGTAAAAGGAGACTTGAAACATAAAAAAGTGAATGAAAAAGATTACATTTCTAACCCAAAGGAAGATGGTTATAGAAGTATACATTTAATATATAGATATGTTAGTGATAAAGGAAAAAAAGATTATAATGGGTTATTAGTCGAAGTGCAAATTAGATCAAAATTACAACATGTTTGGGCTACTGCAGTTGAAACAGTAGGTTTTTTTACTGGGCAGGCGATAAAATCAAATGAAGGAGAGAAGGAATGGAATAATTTTTTCAAATTAGTAAGTTCGGTATTTGCGAGAATAGAAAAATGTCCTACTATTCCAGGGACACCAAACAATGAAAGGGAGTTGTATTCATTGATAAAGAAAAAAGAAAAAGAGTTGAATGTAATAACAAAAATGGAAAGTTGGGCTCAATCAATTAAACTTTTTGATGATTTAAAAAATAGGAAAAAGCTTCATTTTTTTTTATTGGAATTAGATACTATTCAAGAAAAATTAACAATTTCGACATATTCAAAAAGACAAGAAGAAAGAGCAATAAATGATTATGCAAAAGCAGAAAAAAGAGTTTATGGAAGAAAAGAATATGATGTTGTTTTAGTTGGTGCGGACACTACATCAGACTTAAAAAAAGCGTATCCTAACTATTTTGTAGATACTAAGGAATTCATTAATCACCTTAATAAAATTTTAAATAAATATCCAGAAAAATAAGATAAATAATATTTTAAGGTATTTAACAGAAAATTTTGTTGAATATTTTTAATCAAAACAAAAACATCTCTTTCTGAGAGATGTTTAAATTTACCATTGATCAGATAAAAATTAGCTTTTTCCTTTTCTTTTTTTAGCTTTTTCCTCTAACATAATTTTTTTAGCTTCTAATCTTTTCGCAGTTTTTTTGGCAGTAGATCTTTTTCCTTTACCAACTGCATGTCTTCTTTTTGCCATATAAATAATATTTATAATTGAATTATAAGATATCCTACCTTTTTATGAAGATAAAATCAAGAGCTTAATAAGGAAACATCTTTATTCAAAAATCAAGGATCTCCGTATAAAACATAAAAACACCTTTAAAAAATGTTCTTAATGGGGTCGTATTGTGTACAGCATTAGAACTATAATATTAAAAACATTGAAAGTACCAAGGTTATAAACCTTTAACAAAAGATTGCCCGATTAGATATACTAAAACTTTAATATTAAAAATACTATTACCAAAATAAAACTAGGCTATTAAAAATAACCTAGTCTAGTTAAAATTAAAAATTGCCAGTTATTATTCCTCTTCACCATAGTGACCCTCGTGACTAACAACAGTTCCAAAATCATCTTTTCTCGTTGTTATTGTCATTTTTTCTCCATCAACTTCAAGAATAATTTCGCCACTATCTATTTCTATTCCTTTTTCTTTTAATAAATTAAGTTGTTTTGGGTCAAGACTGGTTAAAGTTATTATCTCAAACTCATCTTTCGTAACTTTGATAATCTTTTCTCCTTCTGGAGAAGGCACACCTTTAAATTCCATATTTTTTTAATCAATAATTAATTAACTTATACCATAATTATAACAATCCTTTTTTATAATTACAATAACATAAAATCTAACCTATCATTAGGGGCATCAAAAAAAACACTTCTAGAAGAAATGCTTTCATGGGGTCGTATTGTGTACGACATTAGGACTATTATTATGGAAGTAAGAATTGGCTTAAAATATATTTAGATGTATTATTAATATATAAATAATTTAATTTAAATTATATGAAAAAAATAATATATTTGTTACTTTTTATAGTCATTTTAATAACAAATGGATGTGTTAAAAAAGAAGATACTATTAAAAATTCCAAAGAAGTTAGTATAATAGCTCAATATAATTATATGATAACGGGCATGTGTTCTCAAAATTGTGAAGATATTATTCTTGGTCCTTATAAATTAACAAAATCTATTAAAGGTATAGATGAATTTATTCAAAATAAAATTATTTGGGCACTTGGTAAACCGGTCCAAATCAAAGAACTTCCCAGAATAGCTGGTCCATCTCAAGGAGGAGTGCGTCCAGGAGACCCTAATGAAAAAATGATTACAAATAAATTAAAAATAAAAAATTACAAAGAAATAGATTTATTTAATTTTTCTATATCGTCTGAAGAATTATCTAATTATTTAAATTATAAAGACGCAAAATTTAATATTAAATTTATTAACCCTTTAAATGAAGAATTGAAATTAAAAATACAGATTAATGAAAAAAATAAATTTCAGTATGTTACACTAAAACCTATGGAAACCAAAAATATACAATATATATATAAAGGAAATATAGTAAAAACTTATCACAATGATAATAATAAAATTATTAAGAGAAAAAATGATGATGCATTACCATTGGTAATCCTTAATGATTTTATTGATTATAATTATTTTAATAATTATAATTATCAAAAAGAAATTTCTAAAATTGATGATTTTAAACAATATTTAGAGGTAAAATATGGAGATATTAACAAAACATTGGTTCTAATATATCACCATAATATTATACTAGATAATTTAAAATAATTTCTTCAATAATTTAATTATCATACTAGAAATATTGGATAATTTTTTATTTAGAAATATTTCTAACCTATCATTAGGGATATCAAAAAAACCCTTTTAAATAAAGGATTCTTTTATCTGGGGTGCCTAGAGGGAATTGAACCCTCATTAGCGGTACCACAAACCGCTGTGTTAACCATTACACCATAGGCACCACGATAATATAAATTACAAATTCTGAATTTCGGATTTCAAATGAATTTCTAATGATTTAATTGCTAATTTCTGATTAATTTAAAATTGAAAATTCCGCAAAGCGGATGGTATCCTCGGTAGGAATCGAACCTACATCCGAAGCTTAGAAGGCTCCTGTTCTATCCGTTGAACTACGAGGACATAATAAATAAGATATTATCAATATACCAAAAAAGTAAAAAAAGTCAATCAAAAAAATCACTTTTTTTTCTTAATTTTGGAAATTTTGGAAATAATTCTATCTCGACTAATTTTTTGCTGATCTAAATTTTTAATCCCTTGGCCATGAATAATCATTTCTTCTTTAGTTTTTTCTTTATCAATATCTTTATCATATTGTTTTTGAATATCTTCATATTTATCATCAATACAATTATTATCAAAATTTTCTACCACCACTTCAAGGTCTCCAACATCATAACAATCTAAACAAAACCCATCTACCAAAGTATCTGAACTTTTACCACATTTTTTACAATTTCTACTTTCTTCCGCACTTAAAATTTCCATATTTTTTGTTAATCTTATTTATATTATAACAAAATATATTATATAGCGAAAATCTTTATTTGACAGAAGTTGTTTCTAGCTATAGTATCTATTCATAAACTTTTAGTCTAAGCAAAAAAGCAAACTGAGTTAAACTCGGAAAAAAAGGAGGATTTATGTTTGAAAAAGTTGATTTTGGTGGTAAAAACCCAATAGATGTAAAAAAAATTATCATGAATAATTTGGAAGGTGTTAGAGTCGGAGATGCATCAGAAGAAGCTCTTTTGGATAGACTGACATTATTAGAACAAACTAATAGAAGAGCTATGAAAAGCTTATTACGAGATCAAGAAATTACTGGAAAAATTTCGGATGAGATATTAAAAAAAATCTTATCAGATTTTTCTTTGTTTAATTTTAATTTTCCCATGAACAAAAGAGGGAGATGTGTTCTCAATTTAAGCAAAGATGATGTTATTAATATACAACATCTCCTGGAAAGAGGTATTACATTCCC
>JAIOTH010000139.1 GCA_021106915.1 bacterium
ATCCTTTAGAGTCTGTCACAAATTTAATCTTGACATCTTTTTCTCCCCAATAAATTGACTGTTTGGTTAACATTTTTAATACCTGGTTTTCGCATTTTCTTAAATTAACTGCCCCCTCTAAACGTTCTCCTAAACTTGTCTGACCTGCTTTTCGTTCTAACATTTTTCCTCCTAATTTTTGATATTGGTATATTAGAATAATTTTTTTATTTTGTCAAGCGAATTTTATTTGACATAAACATAATTATCTGTTTTTATACAAATTTTACTGTTGCCAAAAAAATATTTTGTGTTAAGATATGGAAAGCAATTTACAATTTTCATTTATCAATTTTTATTGAATAACCAATTATCAATTTAAAATTGAATTACCTGCCTACCGGCAAGCAGGTTGAAAATTAAATTGAAATTTAAAATTATAAATTAAACATTCAATACTATGAAAGGTGTAATTTTAGCGGGTGGAACAGCCTCACGTTTACATCCCTTAACTAAGGTGACAAATAAACATTTATTACCGGTTTATAATAAACCCATGATTTATTATCCAATAGAATCATTAGTTAAAGCTGGTATTAAAGAAATTATGATTGTTTCTGGCAAAGGACATGCTGGAGGATTTTTAGAATTATTAGGTTCTGGTGAAAAATTTGGTGCTCAAATTTCCTATGCTGTTCAAGAAGAAGCAGGTGGAATTGCCCAAGCCCTAGGATTAACTGAAAAATTTGTTGATAATGATAAAGTAGTAGTTTATTTAGGTGATAATATCCTACAAGATGATATTAATTCTGCAGTAGATGAATTTAAAAAAGTAACTATGGGATCTCGAATTTTCTTAAAACAAGTTGATAATCCTAGTTCTTATGGTGTCGCTGAAGTAAAAAATGATGTTATTGTAAACATTATTGAAAAACCTCAAAAATTTATTAGCAATTTAGCTGTTATTGGAGTTTATATGTATGATAATCAAGTTTGGGATGTTATTAAAACCTTAAAACCATCTGGTCGAGGAGAATTAGAAATTACTGATGTTAATAACTTTTATATTCAACAAGGTACTATGAAATATGACATTTTAAAAGGATGGTGGGGTGATTGTGGGGAATCAATTGATACTTGGTTAGCAGCTAATAATTTAGTAGCTCAACATGAAAGCGGAAAAATTATGACTGAATCTTCTTATCAATTAGTCAAAAATACTACTCAGGAAGTAATTAAAGAAGCTTTAAAAATATTAAAAGAAGAAACTCCTAAAATAGTTCGAGAAGAATTAAAAGCTCATGCCAAAAAAAATATTTCTAAAAATAAAAAAGTTTTCCCAGTCGAAAACCCTAATCAAGATAAATTATTAGAGTCAATTGCTCAAGACGAAGATAAATATACTAACACTCCTTTTGACATAAATAATTATTATTCTAAATAATTTCTAAACCAAGCTCTTATTGAATAATTGTTTTTACAAATCCTTCTGAGGTGACATGATACAAAATGTTGCCTCTTTTGTTACTTAAATATAAATTGGAATTTAGACCCTTTATTTCATAAAAATTTTTCTGATCTCGATCATCCAATTCAATTACATATAAAATATCAGCCAAAGAATAAAAAATATGGTTATTATTTCGATGCCAAAAAGATTGTTTAATATTTTCACTAAAACGATTAATTAATTTTTCTTCTTTATCTTCAAGATCATAAGTTTTAATTTCGAAATTACCAGTAATCATTAAAATTCTATTATACAAATCCCAATCAACATCTTGAACATTATCAAATCTTTGAATTAAATAATTATCTAAATTTGGATCTATTAAATATAAATAATTATTTCGGCTATCCAGTAGACAAAAATAATCTCGATAAGGCTCTAAAAAAACAAAATCACTACTATAATCTAATTTAATATTTCGTTCTTTTTTGGATTGATCTATTAAAAATGTATTAAAATAAATTTCCTCATTTTCCATAGAAACATAGAAAAGTTTATTACCTTCTGGTTTTATGCTTAAAACGTTTTTTAAATTCAAATTTTCTAAACTCTGATTCTTAATATTAAAACGAAAAACTTGACCATTATTTAAAGCATAAAGATAGTCTGAATTAAATTTATCAAAAAATAACTTTTGCGGAACAAAATTAAAATAATCTGATAATTTTATGAGATCCTTATTTTGATAAATAAATGATAAATAATATTGCTCATCTATTTTTAAAACTATTTTCTGATTGTCAGATGACCATAAAAAATAATTTGCTTGAGCGATATTTTCTTCTAAAACTATAAAATTATTATTATTAAAATCATATAACTCTAAACTCTGTTGATTCTGATTATAGAGTAAAAATTTTTCTTTATTAGGGGAAATTGATAATCCTATAAATTCACCTTCTCTAATAACCTCATCAATAGCTTCATTATAAAATAAAGAAATATCTTCTAAAAAAACAGCTTGATCTGGATCAATTAATAATTTCTTTTCCCAAGGTTGATAATTATCTTTAATTACTTTAAATGAATAACGATCTGGTTTAAAATGAATAACTCTAGCTGGAGTATTATATTTACTTTTTTGATCATTAAAATAAATTTCTGCTCCGCGAGGATAAGATTTAATAAACAAAACGCTAGTTTTTTCAAATTTTCTTTTGGAAAAATTATAACGATATCCCAAAGCATTAACGGTTATATAAAAAGAAACTATTAAAAAAGATAAAATAGTTAAAACGAGAAAAATTCTTCTAGTAAACATGGTCATAAATTTGCTCTTGAATATGTTGTTATTTTTCTGTAAAATTATTAATGATAATTAAACAATAATTACTTTAATAATAATATGTCTAAATTCATTATACAAGGTCAAACTAAATTAAAAGGTAATATTTCTGTTAAAGGAGCTAAAAATAATGCTTTAAAAATAATCCCAGCGGCTTTATTAACAAAAGAAAAAGTAATCATTCATAATGTGCCAGATATTTTAGATGTTAACCTATCTTTAGAAATTCTAAAGAGTTTAGGTGCAAAAGTCAAAAAAATAGGTAAGTCTTCTTATGAAATAGAAGCTAAAAAAATTGATCCTAAAAAAATTAATACTGATTTAACTAAAAGAATTAGAGCTTCTTTAATGTTTATAGCTCCACTTCTACATCGAGTTAAAGAAATTGAAATTCCTCATCCTGGTGGTTGCGTAATAGGCAAAAGACCTATTGATTTTTTTATTGATTTTTTTCAAATTTTAGGAACCAAGGTAAAGGAACAAAAAGATTCTTATAAATTTATTAATCAAGGATTAAAAGGAGCTCGTTATATTTTTGAAAGAATCAGTCACACTGGAACTGAAAGTTTAATGTTGGCTGCTGTTTTAGCCCAAGGTAAAACTGAAATCATTAACGCTGCTTGCGAACCAGAAGTAGAAGCTTTAGCTGACTTTTTAAATTCTATGGGGGCCAAAGTCAAAGGAGCGGGTAGTCCTTATATTACTATTGAAGGAGTTAAAAAATTAAA
>JAIOTH010000022.1 GCA_021106915.1 bacterium
GTAGGAGGAATTATGGGAAAGAGGATGATAATTAATGGTATAATTTTCGCTATAATTGGTTTTTTAGTAGGAATTTTGATGTATTGGTATGTTGCAGAATATCCAAGCAATTATTTAGCAATAAAAAACCCAACTTTTTTGGATTGTTGTTTTTGCGGTTTAATATTGGGAGTGGCTTTCCTTATAATAGGATTTGTTGTTTCATTCTCTGTTGAGATAAATAATAAAAAGGAGGAATTATGAAAGAAGTATCAATTTATGATCGCAAAGTTACTCTTGTAGTAGTATTTGCAGTTCTTGTCATTGTTTTTTTACTTAGAGGAGGACAATATTTAACAGGAGAAGATGCTCAAACATGTTTTGCTTCTTCTTTATTAATTGCCTTACTATTTACTATTGGTATCGGTATTTGTGGATTTTTAGTTTTAGCAGTTATTAAAAATATTAAGGGTAGAAAAAATGATAGTTCTTCCTTGCATAAAGCTATGAAAGACAAGGAGGAAAGATGAGAAGTAGAAAAAAGTTATTAGTGCTTAATTTGATTATGATAATCTTTGGATCAGTTATTTTAGTATGTGGATTGTTATTAATTGTCATTAACTTTTTAGCAGAAGCACGGATAGAACGAGAAGGTTTAAAGGAAAATCATTTTGATTTAAAGGAATTTTCTGGACAAATATTACCAGATTCTTTAAGTAGTACAGTGGTTAAGTATGTAGAAGTTCCTTTTAAGGAAGTATTTCAATGGGATGAAAATTCGTACATATTTTATGGCTCTGATTATCTTTATCAAAAATTGGTTTTGCGAGCTGAGAGAATTGTTCTAAATGGCGATTACATTCAAATTGAATCAGCCTATAAAAAGATTGCAATGCCAGAACTAACATGGTTGAATCGGTTAACACAGAGGCAAGAAATTAAAGACATTAAAGTAGAAAATAACAAAATATTTTTTATTTTAGGAAAACATGTGGAGTATGGTGGTTTTATTGTGGGTGCTTTCTTACTAGCTATTGCTGTGTGTTTGTATCTTTTGTTGTTGTGTCGTTTAATCAAAAAGAAAATAAAAAGTCGTGAACTACTCGTTAAGCTTCGCTTATCTTGAGTACACGACAAGGAGGAATTATGAAAAAATCAATCATCTTATCGTTGGCAGTATTTATGATATTTACCGCCAGTTTATTCGCAGAATTGAATGGTGTACTGGATTTTGGTTATAAAAATGTTTATGTAGCTGGTTCAGGTGCTGTTTTGTATGACAATCCAGTGTTTCAACAAGATCTAATTTTGAATGGGCCTTATGGTTTGTATGGAATTTTTTGGTCTTCTTATAGTCCAGAGAAAGGTATTAATAGTGATTTCGGTGATGAAGTGGATTGGATTTTAGGAAATTCTCAGGAAATTTGGAAATTAGGCTTTGATTTTTCTTATGTTTATGTTAATGCTTGGAATATTAATAGTACTGAGGCAGACTTACATATTTTTACTCTAAAAGTTGATTTCCCAGAAATTTTTTGCATTAATCCTTATTTAGTTTTGGAAAAAGATATCCCTTTCGATGAAGATATTTTACCTGGTGGGTCTATTTATAAGTTAGGGTGTTCTTATGAAGGTTGTCTTTATCGAGAATTTACTTTTGATTTATTTATTGCCGGTCATGATGGAGCTTTTGGGTTGGATGCAGAAGTAGTCTCTAACGTTAGAGTCACATTGAATACAGTTTTTAATTGGCATAATTTGGAAATCGTTCCGGAAATTAACTATCAAAAGTCGTTTAAAGATGACGGCTTAGCAGAAGATAAATTTTGGTGGGGGGTTAATTTTACCCTCCCACTATTCTAATATCGTAAGAAAGAAAAATTCAAACGGATATTGGTTATAACTAGTATCCGTTTTTTTATTTGATTAAAGAAAATTAGTTAAAATTAAAACCACCTCTTAATTGGAGTGGTTTTTTTGATATTTTAAATTTATTTTACTAGTTGTTTGATATACTATTCCAGATAAATTGCAAGAGCATCTGATGAGTTTTTACTATATTTTCTTCTTCAATAACAACTCCAATTAGATTTTTAAAGGAGATCATAGAAAGTTTGTTTTTAGAAACTAAAATATCTGTTGGAACTTGTATTTTTGGTGGTAAAAATTTTGTTTCTCCACATCCTTTTCGATAATTAATTTTAGTATATTCTCGGGCATGTTTTGTATCTTCAGCCATATCATAAATCATCCCACCTTGTCTGGCTAAAATTCTAAAAAAATGTCCATTTTCTTCTTGAGTGTATATTTTGGATAATTTTTTAATACTATACATTCCCCAAAGTTCTTCGGTTCTAAACATTTCTTCATACATTTTAGTAATTTGATCTTTTCCTTCATAAAATCTTACTTTAGGTCGTTTAGAATTTGTAATATAAATTGATTTAAGCTCCGGTAAAATTTTTTCCATGTTTTTTTTCTTTTCTTCTAATTTTTCAATTAATTTTTTAGGATTTTCTGCTTTATAAAAAGTTTTTTTACCTTTAGGGATAGAAATTAAAAGATTTTTTTTTAATAATTCATCAATAATAAGATAAGTAGTTGGTCTTTTAAGTCCAGCTTTTTTTGATAATTGGGTAATAGAAGCTATCCCTGAAGACAGAGAAGCGAGATAGAGTTTTATTTCTTTATTATTTAAGCCAAATTGTTGGAGGGTTTCTTTCATTTCCATAATTTAACTTTAGATTAATAAAAATAAAGTGTCAAGTTTTTTGACGAAATATAGCAATAATTATTTACAAAATTCTATTTTAGTAGTAAATTGAATTATTAGATTAACAATGTGTTAATTTAATTGACAAAATAAAAAATAGGAGGAAAAATGAAAATAGTGAAGATTTATTTGACAGTAATATGTGTGATGTTTATATTGTTAACCATTATACTTATGGTGATGAATATAAAAATTGTAAATGTAGATGAAATATTTAATCCTACAAAACTTTATAGATTACTGATGATATTTAATAGTTTTTTGATGGGAAATGTAATTTCAGGATTGTTTGTATGGTTTATGTCTAATAAACATAATAAGCCGTGAATCACTCCCAAATAAGTTTGGTCAAATATCACAATTCGTCTTGTACCATACGTGCAGGGCAAGGAGGAAGAATGAAAAAGATAGAGAATTTTATAGGAACAATAGGAGTCTTATCGATGTTATCAATGTTTATTTTAATGGTAGTAACGCTGGTGGATCATACTTTTTTAGTAGATCTTTTATGCAGTATTTCAGTATTTGTTCTTTTAAGTTTTCTTGTTGTTTTCTTGGGATGTGATTTTGATACCCAAGAAGATAAAAATCAGTTAAAAAAGAAGAAAATGGGAAGTTCCAAATTCAGAAATTTTAGAGTAATAATAGCAATTAGGATTTTGAACTTTTTAATTTTAATAGTTAATTTTCTTTGTTTTCTTTTAGTCGGGATTTTCTTTTTATTATGTAGAGGGAGTTTTCGTTTGTTAGGATTTTATATTTATCTTTTTATTACATTAATTGCTGGTTCAATAGATATTTTGAGAATTATCTTATTTTTTGTAATAAGATTTATTCTAAACAAATTTACGTTAAGTTCAAATGAATTTATAGCAGTTGGGTTTATCTCAAAGAAAGTAAAGATAATTGATAATTTTTTATTTCAAGTATCTTTGTCTGCTGTTAAAAATTTTGTAGACAAAAAACCGCTAAAGCAATTTTAGCGGTTTTTAAATAAACAAAAAAATCAAGCGTAACTTGATTTTAAAATGGTCGAGCTGAGCTCGATGGTGCCGGAGGCGAGACTCGAACTCGCACACCTTTCGGCACTTGCTCCTAAGGCAAGCGTGTATACCAATTTCACCACTCCGGCATGTTTAATTGTTAAAACTAATAGCTAGTATATGCTGATATGTTTAAAAGGTCAACTATGTTTAATTTTTTCACTATTATCTTTTCGCCATTTATCAATCTCAGCGTGATTACCAGAAAGTAATACTGGTGGAACTTGATATTTTTTTCTTTTAAATTTAAAAATTTCCGGACGAGTGTATTGAGGATATTCCAAAAAGTTATTTGTAAAAGATTCTGTTTTTAAAGATTCTTCATTTCCTAAAACTCCTGGTAATAATCTGGCAGTAGAATCAATAATCATTGCTACGGCTAATTCACTATTAGATAATACAAAATTACCTAAAGAAATTTGATCATCAATAAAATTATCTAAACGATTATCAACTCCTTCATAATAACCATTAACAAAAATAATTTGATCTAACTCGGAAAATTGCTGAGCTATTTTTTGATTATATGTTTTTCCGTGAGGACTTAATAAAATAATTTTAGACTTCTTTTTTTTCTTCTCTCCACTTTGGTCGAGACCATTGGTTATTTTTTGTAAGGCTTTAACTAAAGGTTCAATTTTTAAAATCATTCCTGGTCCACCACCATAAGGAGTGTCGTCAACAGTTTTTCTTTTGTCATCAGTAAAATCTCGCAGATCGTAATAATTTATTTTAATTTTTTTATTTTTCAAGGCTCGTCCAATAATACTCTCATTATAATAAGAGTCTAAAATCTTTGGAAAAATTGTAATGATGTCATATTGCATATACTAATGATGCTAATGTTATGATACTAATATACTAATGATACTAATAATTTGATACTAATGATACTAATGTTATGATACTAATATACTAATACTAATGATACAATATTAATGACTAAAGTATGCCCTGTTAATTAAAATACTTATTTGGATGATTGTATTTTCGTTTATTACTTAAATTAAGTATACAATAAGTTTTTCTACAAAACAAAAAGTTCCCAAATAAAGGGAACTCTTTGTATATCTAGAAGATTATAATTTTAAGTCTTCTACCTCAGTATCAGCAGCCTCTGTAGCAGGTGCTACTGGTGCCTCTTCTGTGCTTTCAGTTCTAGGAGCTGGTCTTTCAGTTCCTTCTGGTTGGTTAATTTTTAAATTAACTCGAGCATTGTTTTTAGCTCCAACTACTCTTAGCAAAGTTCTAATTGCTCTAGCAGTGTTTCCTCTTCTTCCGATTACTTGACCCATGTCTGCTGGATCAACATCAAGAGTTAATAATACGCCCATTTCGTCAACAGTTCTGTCAACCTTTACCTTGTCTGGATTATCAACAAGGAATTTAATAGTAGTTTCTAAGAAATCTTTGTCTTGGTCTGCCATTTTTTTACTCTTAATTATTAATTTGCTACATGTTATAAATTTATAACATTAAAGGGAGTATAGCATGGCTGGGCTAGATTGTCAATCTAAAAAAGTGAAAATTAATTCAAAGAATGCCTTGTATATTATTAATTAAAGATATAATATTAAAAATATATTAACATTAATTATAAATATATGACTAAGTTTGAATTTGTCCATGAAAATAATAGAAAATTAGGTTTAGTATCTACAGCAATCAATAGTTCTAAGAATGAACTTCTAAACAGTCCTTATAATTATTTACATATTTTGAAAAAACAAGCTAAAAAATGTCATTTAGATT
Organism: bacterium; assembly: GCA_021106915.1. Taxonomy (GTDB): domain Bacteria; phylum Patescibacteriota; class Patescibacteriia; order UBA1558; family S5-K13; genus JAIOTH01. Next base: position 5,548 of record JAIOTH010000022.1, read on the forward strand.
TAGGAGTTTTGAATCAAAAAGTAATAGAAAAAATTAAAGCAGATAGTGGAGGTGTTTTAGCAGAAAATTTGAAAAAATATGTAAATTTAAATAGTAAATGGAATTAAGTATTTGAAGAATTATATTTTGAAAAATAATTTGATAAAAAAAGCTTAACCCAGCCCTTCTAGAAGAGTTGGGTTGACTCTGTTAAATAAAGCTAAATTTCATAAAATTTAGCTTTAAGATTTACATTTTTTATAAATCTTATTTAACAGGGTTGACACAAATTTAAAAAAGGTATAACATTTCTTTACATATAGATTTTATCTATCTATATTTTTAAATTGAAAAAAAAGATCATTGACAATTAAA